>JBICHM010000076.1:0-4294 GCA_043101835.1 Phycisphaerales bacterium
TCCAGACCATCTACGCCCCCCAGCGCGAGGCCCTGGAGGAGTCCCGGCGCATCCGCGACCTCCGGCGGGAGGGGCAGCGGGGCAACTGAGCGAGGCGCCCGCCCCCACTGACCCGGCAGGCGCGATCGACTACCATCACCACCCCTGCCCCCGGGGGCCGATCCGTTCGCGGGACCGGCCCGCCCCCGACGCAGGCGGCACGCGCCAGACCCCACCCCGAGTTCCCCCGCGACCCCCCGCGCCTCCGAGGCGCCCACGCCCATGCCCACCATCACGATCGACGGCAAGGTCTGCGAGTTCACGCCCGGCCAGACGATCATCCAGGTGGCGCTGGCCAACGGGATCGAGATCCCGCACTACTGCTACCACCCGGGGATGAGCATCGTCGCCTCCTGCCGCATCTGCCTGGCGGAGGTCTGGGCGCCCAACCCGCGCAACGACAACAAGCTCGAGGCCATCCCCAAGCTCGTCCCTACCTGCCAGACGCAGGCCGGCGACGGCCAGGTCGTCTACCTCGACAGCCCCAAGACCGTGCAGGGCCAGAAGGGGGTGATGGAGTACCTGCTCATCAACCACCCGCTCGACTGCCCGGTCTGCGACCAGGCGGGCGAGTGCCTCCTGCAGGACTACTCCTACCAGCACGGGCGCAGCGTCAGCCGCTTCGAAGAGGTCAAGGTCAAGCAGCCCAAGAAAGACCTCGGCCCCAATGTGCTGCTCTACGCCGACCGCTGCATCATGTGCACCCGCTGCGCGCGCTTCACGCGCGAGATCACCGGCACCAACGAGCTCATCGTCCAGGGGCGCGGCAACCAGGAGCAGATCGACATCTTCCCCGGCATGGCGCTCGACAACGATCTCGCCAGCAATGTCATCGACCTCTGCCCCGTCGGCGCCCTGCTCGACAAGGACTTCCTCTTCGCCAAGCGCGTGTGGGACCTCACCGTCACGCCGTCGATCGACGGCATCACCGCCAGCGGCGACAACATCACGCTCGAGCACGCCTCGGGCAAGGTCTACCGCGTCAAGCCCCGCACCAACATGGCCGTCAACAAGTGGTGGATCACCGACGAGGTCCGCTACGGCTGGAAGTTCATCCACTCCGACGAGCGCATCCAGCGCCCGCTCCGCCGGCGCTTCGGCGAGATGGTGGATGTCGAGTGGGCCCGCGCGCTCACCGAACTCGCCGAGCACGCACGGAAGGCCGTCGAGGAGGGCAAGCGCTTCGCCATCCTCATCAGCCCGATGCTCGCCAGCGAAGAGGCGTACCTCCTCGCGACCGCCGCGCGCAAGATCGATGACGACTGCATCGTCGGCCTCGGCCCCGTGCCCGTGCAGGGTGAAGACAAGGTCTTCCCCCCCGGCGCCGGCGACGATCACCCCGGCCGCTTCGTGAAGCGGGCAGAGAAGGCCCCCAACGCGCGCGGCGTGCGGCGCGTCCTCGAGGCCGTCCTCGGCGCCAAGCGCGTGCTCGCCTTCGACGCCTTCGTGAAGGAACTGGGCGGCAAGAAGGTGGGCGCCGCGCTCCTGACCGGCAACTACCCCTCGATGTGGCACACGGACGCCCTCGTGAAGGCCGCCGGTCGCGAGGACCTGTTCCTCGCCGTCTGCGACACGCTGACCAGCCGCCTCGTCGACGGCGCCGAGGTCGTGCTGCCCTCGAGCACCTGGGCCGAGAAGGCCGGCTGCTTCGAGAACGCGATGAACCGCATCCAGGCCTTCGAGCAGGCCATCGAGCCCCTGCACGAGAGCATGCCCGAGGGCCAGATCGCCCTCGACCTCCTGTGGGTGCTCGCCGGCGACACCACCGCGCGCCGGCGTCTCTACAACGCGGCCAACATCCGCATGGAGATGGCCGACGCCCACGACGCCCTCCGCGTCTTCACCAGCGAGATCCACATGCCCGAACAGGGCGCGCCGCGCGAGGCGGATATGGCGGTGGTGGAGCTGTAAGGCCGGCGGGTTCCCGCTCCGGGTATCCCCCGGATTCTCGCGATCCCCACAATTCCCGACACCGATTCCCTCGGAACCGGCGCCACTATGCGGCGTACCAGTCGGGACGGGTTGTCGCCTGCGCGGAGCGCGCGCGGGCGGGGGGCGCCTGAGGAGGCTCGCGCATGCGGAAGCGGGCGGTGGTCGGTCTCGTGGTGTTCGCGGGCGTCGTCGGCGCGCTGGGGGGGGGCGTCGTTGGGCTGCAGGACGCCGGGGCCCCGACCGCCGACGCCGCGCTGTTTACGGCGCGCCGCGGGCCGCTGCGGATCGCGATCACCGAGAGCGGCGTCCTCCAGGCGAAGCACTCGGCGAAGGTGGTGTCGCTGGCGCGGCGCAGCGGGAAGATCACCTACCTCGTTGAGGAGGGCACGGTCGTCGCGGAGGGCGATGTGCTCTGCCGCCTCGACGCCACGCCGCTTGAGCAGCAGCTGCAGGCGCTGCGCCTCGATGTCGTGAAGACCGAGGCGGACCTGAACACGGCGCGCACGGAGCTGGCGATCCAGAAATCGGAGAACGCCGCGGAAATCGAGAAGGCCGCGATGGCGCTCGAGAAGGCGCGCAAGGAGTTCGAGCGCTACACCGACGGCGACGCCCCGCAGGAGCGGGTGAAGTTGCAGATCGCGATCAAGGCGGCCGAGACGAAGCTCACCACGGCGCAGGACGACGCCGAGCAGACGCGCCGGCTGCACGACAAGGGATTCGTCTCCTCGGTGCAGCTGCGCCAGACGGAGATCGCCCACGAACAGGCGATCGATGAGCTCGCCGTCGCCGAGCGCGAGATGGAGATCTTCGAGACCTTCGCCTTCCCGATGACCTTCAAGGAGAAGCAGGTCGCGATCAGCGACGCCGAGCGCGAGGAGACGAACGCGTCGCTGCGCGCCGACGCGAAGCTGCGCCAGCGCGAGGTCGCCGTCGAGAGCGAAGAGGAGCGCCTCCGTCAGCTCCGCAAGCAGATCGAGATGCTCGAGAAAGAGATCGCCAACTTCACCCTCGTCGCGCCGGTGCCCGGTGTCGTCATCTACGGCGACCCGTCGCAGCCGTGGTTCCGCGAGTATGTGAAGATCGGCGGCGATGTGTGGGGCGGCATGACGCTCTTCACCATCCCCGACCTGCGCGTCATGCAGACGCTCGTGCAGGTGCACGAGACCGACATCGACAAGCTCGCCGTCGGCCAGCGCGCGACCGTCACCATGGACACCTACCCCGGCCTCTTCCTCGAGGGCGCGGTGACGCGCATCGCGAACCTCGCCAGCGGCGCCGGGGCCGACCCATCCTCCGACGAGGTGCGGCGCTTCACCGTCGAGATCGACCTCGACAGCACGCAGGGGCGCGAACTCAAGCCCGGCGTCAGCGCGAAGGCCGAGGTCTTCGTGCGCGAGATCGCCGAGGCGCTGCATGTGCCGGCGCAGTGCGTCTTCGCCGAGGACGGCGCGATGCGCGTGCTCGTCGAGGCAGGCGCGGGCCCGGAGCGGCGCCTCGTCGAGATCGGCGCCGCGAACGACCGCTATGTCGAGATCGTCGGCGGCCTCGAGGCCGGCGAGCGCGTGCTGCTCTACAACCCGAACCTGCCCGGCCGGCCCGGCGCCGACCCGAATGACGCGCCCGACGATGCGCAGGCAGCGCCTGCTGGTCCTGTTGCGGCGGGAGAGTAGCCCCGTGCTCCGCGCGTTCGAACTCGCGTCCGATGGCGTGCGCAACCTCGCCCGCCACAAGCTGCGCTCGCTGCTGACGGCGCTCGGCGTCATCTTCGGCGTCGCCTCCGTCCTCGCGATGATCGCCGTCGGCGAGGGCGCCCGGCGCGAGATCATGGCGCAGATCGAGCGCCTCGGCACCACCAACATCATCGTCAACACCGTCGAGCCGCCCCCCGATTCGCGCACCGGCGAGAATGACAGCCCCGGCCTCTTCCAGTACGGCCTGACCTTCGACGACGCGGCCCGGTTCGAGGAGACGCTTCCCGCCGTTGTCCGCGCGCTGCCCGTCCACGATCGCGACGCCTGGATCGACCGCGCCGGCCGGCGCCTGCCCGCCACGCTGCGCGGCGTCGAGCCCGAATACCTTCGCGCGCTGCGACTCGAGCCGTCGCTCGGGAGACTGCTCTCCGATGTGGACGGCGCGCAGGGGCGGCGCGTCTGCGTCGTGCGGGAGAACCTGCTGCGCGAGCTGCGGTACGCCGGCGACCCGCTCCGGCTCGACCTGCGCATCGGCGGCGTGTACTTCCGCGTCGTCGGCGTGCTGCCCGACGACGCCTTCACCAGCCCCGGCGGCGCCGCGCTCGGCTACGCGCCCGATGTTCGCATCGGGC
>JBICHM010000077.1:0-5941 GCA_043101835.1 Phycisphaerales bacterium
CGTGTGCTCTTCCGATCTTGCAGCGCAGCGCCTGGATGCACCCGAGCGCGAGCATCATGCCCCGCGCGCTGTAGCAGACATCCGCCCCGAGCGCGTTGGCCCGAACCATGTGGAAGCCGGTCAGAATCTTCCCCGCCGCGAAGATGCGGATCCGCTCGCGCACGCCGAATCCCTTCAGCGCGCTGTGCACGAACGCCCAGCCGTCGCGCGCCGGCATGCCGATGGAGTTGCTGAACTCCAGCGGCGCGGCGCCGGTGCCCCCCTCGCCGCCATCGACCGAGATGAAATCCGGCGTGATCCCCGTCGCCACCATCGCCTTGCAGATCGAGAGAAACTCGCTACGCCGACCGATGCAGATCTTGAACCCCACCGGCTTGCCGCCCGACAGTTCCCGCAGGCGCGCGACGAACTCGAGCAGCCCGGCCGGCCCGTCAAAGGCCGTGTGCCAGGGCGGGCTGATGACGGCCTGCCCGACCGCGACGCCGCGGATGTCGGCGATCTCACGCGTGACCTTCGCGGCGGGCAGGATGCCGCCGTGCCCGGGCTTCGCGCCCTGCGACAGCTTGATCTCGATCATCTTCACGCTGTCGCGGTTCGCCCTGTCCTGGAACATCGGCTCGTTGAAGCGTCCGTCGCCGTCGCGGCAGCCGAAATAGCCGGTGCCGATCTGCCAGATGAGATCGCCCCCCTGCTCGTGGTAAGGCGAGATTGCGCCCTCACCGGTGTTGTGGGCGAAGCCGCCGCGCTTGGCGCCGAGGTTCAGTGCCCGCACCGCCGCGGGCGAGAGGGAGCCGAACGACATCGCCGAGATATTCAGACGCGAGCACAAGTACGGCTTCGCGCAGTCCGGCCCACCGACGAGCACGCGCGGCTCCTCGTGCAAGGGGTCCACATGACGCAAGGAGTGTGACGCCCACTCGTACCCCACCTCGTACACATCCCGCTGCGTCCCGAAGGGCACCGTCTCGAGCACATTCTTCGCCCGCTGGTACACCACGCTGCGCAGCTCGCGCTCAATGGGGTACGCGTCCACATTTGATTCGATGAAGTACTGCTGGATCTCGGGGCGCACATGCTCGAGCAGGTAACGCGCGTGCCCGATCACCGGGAAGTTTCGCAGGATCGTGCGCTCGCGCTGGAACGAGTCGTACATCCCGACGATCGCCAGCGGCACAACGATCGCCAGCGACCACAGCCCGTGCGGCCAGTAGATCGCGGCCAGCACCTCCAACGCGACGACGACAAGAAGAATCCCGAAGAACCAGCGCCTGACCATGCAGCGCCTCCCTTCGGGCGCCCTGTTTCGCATGCAGAACGGTCGGCGTCAAATCGGACAGTCGACGCACAGCAAGAGGAGTGCACACGGCGCCCTCCCCCGTCCCCGACGGGGGAGGTGTCCGCGCAGCGGACGGAGAGGGCTTCCCGACCTACCTCCTCTCCGTCGCTTGGAGAGGCAAATCATCATGCTCCCTAACCTCGACCGGCTGAACCGAGCGTCCGTCGCCGAACCGGTGCAGGCGGCCAAGTTCCCAGATCCCACCACGTACTAGCCCCGGGTCCGACCAATGTCGACGCCCGAGCGTCTGGCGATGCAGGGCGCACGCGGAGCGGTGCAGCGGTCGAGCATGCAGCACGGTGGCACTGATCGCATACAACGCCACGAACGCGGCGGCGCAGGCGAGGATCTCGCTGATGTGCGGCGTTTCGGCCACAAGGAACCAAAGAACGCCGACGACAACGGCCGCTGCTGTTGCGCAATCCACGCCTCGGCGGAGGGCTCGTGCGCGATTCGGGGCGGAATCGACTTGGATGCTCCAGCCCAGATCCTCGAGCGAAGCGCCGCCAAGAATCGGCAGCGCGATCCAGAGGATCGCCGTCGCGCCCGCGAGGACGACGAGCGTGCCGATCTCGCGACCGTTGCCCATGGCCTCGGCAAGCATGACCGCGGCGCTGAGCCATGCGACGATGGACCCGACGCCGGCGAGCGCCAGCACCGAAGCACGCCTTCGAGTTGAGTGGCTCGAACTCGAATCCGACGCCGAAGCAACGGCGACCCAGGCCGCCGGCCACAGCGTCACGAGCAGCATCGCGCACTCTGCGAGCGCGATCGTTACGCCGTCGCGTATGGCGAGCTGCTGCCGCAACTGGCCCGGGGAGATGATGCGGTTGGACTGGAGCGGACTCCATGCAGCGCAGACAAGGGCGCCGACCGCGCAGAGAACGGCGCCTGCAATCGCAACCGGAAGCGAGCGAAAGAGCGCGAGCGAGGTCGCCACCCCCGCGATGGTCGCATCATCGGCGCTCGCGAGCAGGTCTTCCGATGCTGGAGCCGGCGGCTCGCCGCACTCCGGGCACAACCCATCGTCGGCGAGACCCGAGCGGTCGTACCCGCACGACAGGCAGCGGAGCGGGATTCGCTCGTGGGATTGCACGCCGTGCTATTCGCGGAGGCGCGAGCGCGAGTTCGCGCCTTCTGCTCCGCAAGCCTGCACTTCGCTCCGCTCAGCGCAGGCCTCAGCGCGCCGTCGCCCCCGTCACCGCCTCCACCGCGTTCAGGAACATCCGCCGCCCCGGCGTCGTCGCGCTCAGCGTCGCCTTGCCGAGGCGCGTCCAGTAGGGATGGCGCGTCCAGTCGAGGTAGCGTTCGGGGTGGGGCATGAGGCCGAAGATGCGCCCGCTCGCGTCGCACACGCCGGCGATGGCGCCGGTGGAGCCGTTGGCGTTGTCGAGGTAGCGCAGCGCGATCTGGCCGCTTTCCTCCAGGTGCGCGAGCGTGGCGTCATCGGCCGGCACGAAGCGGCCCTCGCCGTGGGCGATGGGCAGGCGCATGGCGTCAGCGCGCGTCGCGCCATCGTCCCACAGGCCCTTCGTCCAGAGGCAGACGCTGCCATCCTCGGGCTCAATGGGCAGCCAGCGGTCGATGAACCGCGCGCCGGCGTTCTCGGCGAGCGCCGCGCGCATCGGCGGCGCCTGCTCCGGCCACACCCCCGCCTCCGCCGGACCCGGCAGCAGGCCAACTTGACATAACACCTGGAAGCCGTTGCAGACGCCGATCATCGGGACGCCCCGCTGCGCCGCCTCACGCAGCGCCGGGTACAGGCGCTCGCGCAGGCGCACCGCCAGCGCGCGCCCGGAGGCGATGTCATCGCCGTACGAGAACCCGCCGGGGAAGCCGACGAGGTCCGCCCGCTCCAGCGCCCGCGGCGAATCGATCAGCGCGTCCACATGCACCAACTCCGTGCGCGCGCCGGCCAGCTCGAAGGCGCGCACGAGTTCGCGGTCGCAGTTCGCGCCCGGGCTCCGGATCACCACCGCCAGCGGCTTGTCGCTCACCCTTCGTGCCTCCGTGCCATCGTGCCTCTGTGCCTGCGCATCACCAGTTCAGCGTGTTCAGGAATGCCTCGGCGCAGCGCGGGACGCCCAGTTCGACGCCGGCCGCGGGGATCGCCAGGCGCCCGCTGTCGTCGAGCGTCGCCAGTTCGAGCGCCGCAACGCCGGCGAGCGTCGTCCGCACGCGATCGACATCGCCCGGCGCCACACCAGCAGGTAGCGGCTGGGGGACTCGACGAAGTACGCCGCGTCCTCGATCGTCACCTTCGCCCCGAGCGTGCGCTCCGGCGACGACCCCGCGATGAGCATCTCCGCGAGCGCCACGAGCCACCCCCCTTCCGAGCAGTCGTGCGCCGCGCGGACGAGGCCGTCGCGGATGCACGCGTGCACCGCCCTCGCCACGCGCGGGCCCATCTCGAGGTCGGTCGCGCGCGCATCGGCCGCCGGGTGCGGGCCGACGAGCAGCACGACATTCCCCGGCGCCTTCGCGTCGCTCGTCACGCAGGTCGTGACATCGTGGACGATGCCGATGCCGGTGATCAGCAGCGTCGGCGGGATCTCGATCGTCCGCCCGTCGTCGGTCGTGAACTGGTTGTTCAGCGAGTCCTTGCCGCTGACGAAGGGCGTGCGATACGCCTTCGCGCCGTCGTAGCAGCCGACCGCCGCGCGCACGAGGCTGCCGAGGTTCTCCGGCTTGCGGCAGCTCGGCCAGCAGAAGTTGTCGAGGATCGCGATGCGCTCGGGGTCGGTCCCGACGCAGACGAGGTTGCGCACGCATTCATCAATCGCGGCGAGGGCCATCTGGTACGGGTCGCCCCCGAGGCGCGGGTCGCCGACGCTCGTCGCCAGGCCCTGCGAGATCGCCAGCCCCTTCCCGCTGCCGGGCACGGGCTCGATGACGCTCGCGTCACCCGGCCCCTCGCCCAGCGGCCCCACCAGCGGCTTGAGCACCGTGCCGCCCTGCACCTCGTGGTCGTACTGCCGGATGATCCACCGCTTGCTGGCGATGTTCGGATCGCTGAGTCGCTCCAGCAGCGCGGCGCCGACATCCTGCCCGTCCGGCGTCGCCTTGCGCACCACATCCGACGAGCCGGTCCACGACGCCTCGCGCTCCGGCGTCGGGATGCCGTCGTGCAGGAACGCCATCGGCATGCGACCGACCTCGAGATCGCCGTATCGCAGCACGAGGTCGGCGCCGGGCGTGCCGAAGACGCCCAGGTCCGCCATCTCGACGGATTCCTCGGCGCACAGGTCGCGCAGGCGCTGCATGTTGGCCGGCGGCACGGCGAGCACCATGCGCTCCTGCGCCTCGCTGATCCAGATCTCGGTGTACGAGAGGCCCGCGTACTTCAGCGGCGCCTGCTCGAGCTGCACCTCCGCGCCAAGCTGCTCGCCCATCTCGCCCACGGCGGAAGAGAACCCGCCGGCGCCGCAGTCGGTGATCGCGTGGAAGAGCGGCCCGCCCGACGCGTCGCGCGCCCGCAGGACGAGGTCGATGACCTTCTTCTCCTCGATCGCGTTGCCGATCTGCACGGCGTGGCTGAACTCATCGGCGTGCGTGTCGGTCAGCTCCGCCGAACTGAATGTGGCCCCGTGGATGCCGTCGCGCCCCGTGCGCCCGCCCAGGGCGACGATGCGGTCGCCGGGCTTCGCGGCGCCCGAGATCCTGTCCCGCGGCATCACGCCGATGCACCCGCAGTACACCAGCGGGTTGCCGACATAGCGGTCGTCGAACGCCACCGCGCCCGAGAGCGTCGGCACGCCCACGCGGTTGCCGTAGTCGCGCACACCGGCGACAACCTGCGTGAGGATGCGCCGCGGGTGCAGGCAGCCGGCGGGGAGCGTCTCGTCGGTGAAGGCGTCGGGCGGCGCAACGCAGAACACATCCGTCGCCGCGATCGGGCGCGCGGCCAGGCCCGTGCCCAGCACATCGCGGATGCATCCCCCCGCGCCCGTCGCGGCGCCGCCGTAGGGCTCGATCGCGCTCGGGTGGTTGTGCGTCTCCACCTTCACGCAGACGGCGTGCTCGTCGTCGAACGCGATGATGCCGGCGTTGTCAACGAAGACCGAGAGCGTCCAGTCGATGCCCTCGTCGATCAGCTCGAAGGTCGCCGCGGCCACCGTGCGCTTCAGAAGGTTGTCGATAACGACCGAGCCGTCCTCGCGCAGCGCAACGCCGGGGCGGCCGGACCAGTCGATGGAATCGTCCTTCGGCCCGCGGTACGACACGCGGCTCTTGAGCGTCTTGTGGACGCAGTGCTCGCTCCAGGTCTGCGCGAGCGTCTCGAGCTCGATGTCCGTCGGCTCGCGCCCGAGCGTCTTGAACTCCTCCTGGATCGCGCGCATCTCGGCGAGGTCGAGGAAGAGGTGCGCATCGCGGCTGAGGCGTTCGAGCTCCGCGTCGCCGAGATCGCGGATCGCGATGTGACGCACCTCCGGCGTGTACTCGTGGCCGTGCAGGAAGTCGTCGGGGGCGTAGGGCTCGGTGTGGATCGCGTGGATGACCGTGTTGGCGAGCAGGCGCCGCGCGAGGCGGTCGGCCTCGCCGCCAGTGACGCCCTCGAACTCGTACCGCCACCCGGTGGAGGCCTCCACCGCGCCGGGGGCGGCG
>JBICHM010000078.1:0-11944 GCA_043101835.1 Phycisphaerales bacterium
CGCGGCGGTCTTCAGCGTCCGAGCCCTCTCGGGCGGCGGAGACCCCGGCGAGCCTGAAGGCGCGAACCAGCGTCTGACGCACGGACGGCACGCCGCGCCCGCACGAGCGGGAGCACCTGACCACGACCGGGGAGGCTTCGGCCTCCCCGGTTTTTTCGTGCGTCCGCGGCGCGCCCGCCGCCCAGTCGGTACCGTGTGCGCCGTATGGCGGACGGACCTGCCGATGGCTTCGTGTACGCGGGAATCGACGAGGCCGGCTACGGGCCGCGCCTCGGGCCGCTGTGCGTCGGCTGCAGCGTGCTGCGCTTCGAGGGGCAGCCCGAGGCCACCCCGGCCAGCCCGCCGCCGGCGTGGCTGCTGCTCCGCGCCGGCGCGTGCAAGCAGGCGCGCGGGCGCACCGACCGGCGCCTGATCGTCAACGACAGCAAGGCCGTGCTCGCCGGCCCGCCGGGTGGGCGCGCCGTCGGCCTCTCGCGCCTCGAACGCAGCGTGCGCGCGTTCCTGGCCTGTGCGCCGGGCCGGCCCCGCCCTGATGACGATCTGGGCGTGCTCGAGGCGCTGGGCGTCGGCGCCGGCCTGGGCGACCTGCCGTGGTACGCCGGTCCTGCGCGCCCGGGGCTTCCGGCGGGTGAGGCGCTCGCCGCGGCGAACCTGCTGGCGCGCACGCTTGGGCAGAAGCGTGTCCGCATCGAACGCCTCGCCTGCCGCGCATTGTGCGAGCGCACCTTCAACGAGCGGCGCGAGGCCCTCGGCAACAAGGCCCATGCGAACTTCGAGCAGGCGACGGCCCACCTGCGCTGGATCTGGGACGCCTTCGGCGATCGGTCGCCTTTCGTGGCGGTCGATCGCCAGGGCGGGCGCTCCTTCTACGCCGGCATCCTGCGCGACGCCTTCCCGGACGCCGATGTGGCGCTGGTCGCCAAGGGCGACGGCCTGAGCCGTTACCGGCTGGACGGCACGGGCGAAGCGCGCGGGCGGACCGTCACCATCGAGTTCCGCGTGGGCGCCGACGGCGTGCATTTCCCGACGGCGCTCGCCTCGATGGTCGCCAAACTGGTGCGCGAGCTGGCGATGGCGCGATTCAACGACTACTGGTCGCGCCGCGCGCCCGGCCTGCGCCCGACCCTCGGCTACGGCGCCGATGCGAACCGCTGGCTGGATGACGCGGCGGGGCTGCTTTCGGAGAGCGAGCGCCGGATGCTGGTGCGCACGGCGTGACGGTGGCGCCCCACGAGCGCGATCTGCTGGCCCTCGCCGCCCGCCTCGGCGTGCGCGCCTTCGGCTGCGCCGAGCCCAACCCGTTGGTCGGCTGCGTCATCGCCTCGCCGGAGGGACGCATCCTCGGGATGGGGCATCACACGCGATTCGGCGCGGCGCACGCGGAGGTTGAGGCGCTGGCGTCGTGCCGGCGTCAGGGGCACGACCCGCGCGGGGCGACGGCGTATGTGACGCTCGAGCCCTGCGCACACCACGGGAAGACACCGCCCTGCGCCGATGCGCTCATCGAGGCCGGCGTCGCGCGGGTGGTGTGCGCCCGGCGTGACCCGCACGAGGGCGCGAAGGGTGGCGCCGAGCGCCTGCGCGCGGCGGGCGTCGAGGTCGTCTTCTCCGGCGCCTGTGAAGCCGCGACGCGCCTCACCGACCCATTCATAAAGCGCCTCGAGACCGGCCTGCCCTGGGTCGTCGCCAAGTGGGCGCAGACGATCGACGGGCGCATCGCGACGCGCCACGGGGAGTCGCAGTGGATCAGCGGAGCCGGTTCGCGCCGATGGGTGCACCTTCTTCGCGGTCGCATGGACATCGTGCTCACGGGGGTCGGCACGGCGCTGGCCGACGACCCGCGCCTGACGGCGCGCGATGTGCCGGTGCGCCGCGTCGCGCGGCGCGTGGTGGTGGATCCGCTTCTCCAGACGCCGCTGCACAGCGCGCTCGTGCGGAGCGTGGACATTGCGCCGCTGACGATCGCCTGCGTCGAGGAGCACGCACACGGCGCGAGCGCGGACGCCCTGCGCGCGGCGGGTGTCGAACTCCTCACGCCGCCGCGTGCGCCGGCGCCGGGCGCCTCGCCCCGGCTCGATCTCGCGTGGCTGTTGCGGGCGCTCGTCGAGACGCACGACGCCACGACCGTGCTCGTCGAAGCGGGGGCGCGGGTGGTGGGCTCGCTCATCGGCGCCGATCTCGTCGATGAGGCGTTGGTCTTCATCGGGCCGCGCCTGCTCGCCGATGAGCGTGCGCTGGCGCCCGCGTCGGGGCTGGTGCGCGAGGCGATGGCCGACGCCGGGCTGTGGGACCTCGACACCGTGCGGCGCTCGGGCGACGACGCGATGCTGCGCTGGCGCCGGCGCCGGGCCTGATCGCCCGCCTATTCGGCGAGCATTGCCGGCGCCTCGGCGCCGGGATAGACGAGGTACACCGGTTGCTCGGCGCCGATCGGGCGGAGTTCGCACACGACGGCGTCGGACGTTCGTAAGACGCCGATGGTCTCCAGCGGTCCGCTGGCGAAGTCGAGCAGCGTGACAAAGGCGAGCGCCTCGGCGCCCTCGGGGCGGTCGAAGCGGATCTCCGGCGCGACGCGCTGCGCGAGAAAGGCGAGCAGGTCCTCGACGGGTTGATCTTCAGCGGCTTCGAGGGCGCCCTCGGGGGTCATGCGCGACCAGCCGTCGATGCCGCGCCGGAAGCCCCGGTCGGCGCCGGAGTCGGCGCGGAGGATGACGGCGCCGACATCGGCCGGGCGCGTCGAGGCGGCGGTGGCCGCGGCTTTGGTTGTCGGATCGGTCGAGATCTGGGCGACGGCGCCGTCGACGACAAGCGTCTGCCCGTCGCCGGTGCGCGCGAACCACGCGCTGCGATCGACGCTCGCCGGTGCGCCGAGGCGGAGCGAGCGTGTCGTTGTGACCGTGCGCACCTGCCCGTCTTCGGCGAGAACGCGCGCATCGGTCTCGCAGACGATGGTCAGGCGCGAGTCGCCCTCGCCGACGGGCGCTTCGGCCGCGGCGTCGGGCGCATCGATGAACCGCTGGACGCTCGCGCCCGCCAGTGCGCCGATGAGCTGGCGCACCGAGGCGTCGCTGGCGCGCATCCGCACCGGCGCATCGAGGCGCCACGACGCGCCGCTGCGCGCGAGACGCACGGCCGACTCCGGCCCGACGAGCGAGATGCGCGACACCTCGGCGCCCACGCCGGGCAGGGCGAGGGGCTGGCGCCAGCCGAGCGGGCCAGGATTCTGGAAAGCGTCCACGACGGCGCTGTCGATCGACGCCGCCCGGCCGTCGCCCGTGCGCACGAGGCGGCGCCCGCCGAGCGTTTCGGCGTCGACGCGCAGCGTGCGCGCCGTGCCGTCGTCGAGGATGGCGTCGATCGTGAGCACCTCGTTGATCGGGGCGTTGGCGGACGCCTCGGCGAGGGGTCGGAGCTCGCAGAGAAGCCGCACTGCGCCGCGCGCATTCCCGGGGTTCACCGGCCACCAGGCGCCGTCGGGATCGGTCTCGCGCCGGAGGCGCCACGAGCCGTCGGCCTGGCGTTCGACGACGGCCGCGCCTTCGCCGCCGGCGCGCTCGACGCGCAGCGCTCGGACCGCGGAAGGCTCGATGCCCAGTAGCGGGGGCTGCGCCGTTGGCGGCCCACCACCCGAGCGCATGCTGTAGAGCGCGGCGGCGCCGAAGATCACGCCGAGCACCAGGAAGATGGCGAGCGCGGTTCTGCTCATGCGCCGAGTGTACGGGCCTCAGCCCCGAGCGATGCGGAGCGCCGCGCCGATCACCAACACCAGCCCTGGCAGCCCCGCGATCAGGGCCCATCGCAGGGCCGTCACCTGGGCGGCGGACATCGGGCGGATGCGCGGCGCCTCGGCCGATCGGGCGCTCGCGCCGATCCACTCGTCGCGCCCCGAGAGCCAATAGACGGCCAGTTCCATGAGTTCGCTGTTGCCGGGAGAGACCTGCACCGTCCGCCCGTCGACGATCCGCCCGCGCTGGGTGAAAGCGTCGAAGAACCAGCCGCTGGCGCCGACCACGACGACGCGCTGGGGCGGGCCCTCGACGGGGTTCGATCGCTCGGCCGCGGCGGCGAGGACCCACGGCCCGCCGGTGTTATCGCGTTCGTCGTCGGGGGTCGGCGGATCGCTCAGCCGGTTGCGCCGCTCCTGGGGGATCGACCAGAAATCGAGCCAGCGCGATTCGCCCCACGCATCGTCGCTGTCAGGACGGATGAGCACGGGCCACGCGCCGACGCCCGGCGTCTCGGTGATGGCCATGGGCGTTGGCCAGGGCAGCTCGGTCGCGAGGCCGCTGACGGCGCGACCGATCGCGTGGTCGGCGCCGCTCGTCCGCAAAGTGACGCTGGGGGTGATGATGGGCCCGCTGGGGCTGCTCGCGCGTTCGAGGAGCGGGCGCCCGGTGTCGACGGTGATGCCGAAGGCCTCGGCGAGCGGGCGAACGAGCGGGTCAGGCTCGCCGACGCCGGGGAGGGTCGAGGGCGAGGCGCAGATGAGCACGTCCTCACCTTCGTCGAGCAGTTCCTCGACGAGTTGGAAGAGCGTGGTTCCGCGCGCCGCGGCGTCGGCGGTGACGGCGACGACGCCGATGACGCACCAGACCACGGGCCGGTCCCCGGCGCCGAGGCGCGCGACGGCGGGGGGCGCCGCTTCGCTGAGGGCGACGGGCCACTCGACGACATCGATGCCGCGCAACGCCAGGCGGTTGACGAGCCCGACGACCTGCAGCCCCGCCTCGTTGGCGCGCGGCAGCCCGCTCTCGTCGAGCAGGCGCGTCGGCAGCGAGTGGGCGAGCACAAGGGCCGGCTGCGATTCGGCGGCAAGGCTGGCCAGCGCCGTGGCGATGAGGTCTTCGCCGACGAAGCGGATGTCGGCGGTGGAGCCGCCGAACTCGTCGATCGTCGCCTGGGCGGGGAAGAGCGAATCGAATCGGACGGCGCGCGCGTCGCGCTCGCTGATGACGATGACCGCGTTCTGCGCCTCGATAGCGCGGACGATCGACAGCAGACGCAGCGTGCCAAGGCGTTCGAGTTCGTCGCTGAGCCGCGCGGCGTCATCACGCAGGCGACGCGCACTGTCGGCGGCGGCGCGGACCTCGGCGGCGCCGGGCTGCTCGCGCTGGGCGAGCGCGCCGGCGAACTGGTCGAGCGCGTCGACGAGCAGGGCCTGCTCCTCGGCGAAGGCGCCCAGCGGCGCGGCGAGCTCCGCCTTGGCGATGTCGACCTGCGGGACCGCCGTGCCGGCGATCGCGCGGTTCAGCGCCTGCCCGGCGCTCTGGCCTGCGCGGCGCAGCTCGCCGGCGCGGAGGCGCGCCACGGCGGCCTGGCCATCGAGCTGCTCGGCCTGCGGGAGATCCTCGGGGAGCGCCTGCGCGGCCCGTTGGAGCGCTTCGCCGAGCGATTCGGCGCCGGCGGCGAGGGGAGCGCCGGCCTCGGCCGCCGCGCGCACCGTGTTGACATGGCGCTCCAGCTCAGGCCCGTACATGGTCGCAAGGCGGTCAAGCAGCAGGGCGTAGTCGTCGAGGGCGCCGGCGTCGGTGACGTCGATCACCGTGACGCGGAGCAGGTCGCTGGCGCGGTCGAAGGTGTCGAGCACATCGGTTGCGCGCTGCCAGACGCCGGGGGCGATGGCGCCGGTGTCGGCGACGACGACGATCTCGCGCGACGCGTCGAGTTCGGCGACGATGCGCCGCGTTCGCTCCGAGAGCGACTGGGCGCGCGTCGCCGTCATGTCGAATCGCACGGGCGCGCGCGTGGCGAGCCATGTCCCCAGCACGCACACGAGCGTCGCCAGCAGCACGACCAGCGCGCTCTGCAGCCCGAAGCGCAGGCGCAGGGCGCCGGCACGGGATTCGCCATCTGGCGTGCTCATCGCCACCTCCGGGACTCAACGACCGTGACGGTCAGGACGAGGAACCACACCGTCGCGGCGACGAAGAAGGCGACATCGCCGGTGTCGATGACGCCTCGCGCAAAGCCCGATTCCCGCAGATCGATCGACGTCGCGAAGAGCCACCCGGCGAAGGGCTCGCCGATGTACGCCGGGCCCTGCGCCGTCGCGAGGCGCGCAATCAGCAGGAAGAAGAGCGTCCCGAGGAAGGCCACCGTCTGGTTGTTCGTCAGCGACGAGGCGAGCAGGCCGACGGCCAGGTACAGCATGCCGACGAGCGCCATCCCGAGGTACCCGGTCACGATCGGCCCGTAGTCGGGGTTGGAGACGACTTCGAGCACGAGCACGTAGACGAGCGTCGGCGCCACCATCGCGCCGAGGAATCCCGCGGCGCCGAGGTACTTGCCGATCACCACCTGCCAGTCGCTGATCGGCGCGCTGAGCAGGCCGTCCATCGAGCCGGCCCGATGCTCCTCGCTGATCAGACGCATCGAGATCGCCGGCGCGACGAAGAGCAGCATCCACCCGCTGATGCCGAAGAAGGGGCGCATGGTGGCGGGCGCGGCAGGTTGGACGACCGAGAGCGTGAAGACGCCGCCGGCAAGCAGCAGGTACAGCGCCGTCACCACCCAGCCAAGCGGCAAGCGGTAGAAGGCGCCCACTTCCCTGCAGGCGATCGCGAGGATTCTCGTCATGCCGCGGCTCCCTCGGTGGGCGCGTGGGGGGCTGCGCCTTCGAGCACCCGCATATAGAGACGCTCGAGCGAGGCTTCCTCGTCGCGGAGTTCGCGGATCGTTCCGCCGGCCTCGGCGACGGCGCCGGCGATGCGCTCGCGGAGGGTGGCGGTTGATTCGCTCGCCTGAACGGCAAGGCGCGACCAGCCGTCGGTGGTGCGGAGTTCATCGACGCCCTCGACGCCCGGGAGCGCCCCCAGGAGGGCGCAGGGATTGTCGACGCGCGTCTCGACGATGCAGGCCGCGCCGGCGCCCTGCGCTCGGAGCTCCTCCAGCGTGCCGCGCGCCAGCACCCGACCGCGCGCGATGATCACGGCGTCGTCGCAGGTCGCTTCGACCTCCGGGAGGATGTGGCTGCTGAACAGAACGGTGCGCTCGGCGCCGAGGCCGCGGATGAGCCGGCGCGTCTCGGCGATCTGGGCGGGGTCGAGGCCGCTGGTGGGCTCGTCGAGCATGATCACCGGTGGGTCGTGCAGCAGCGCCGCCGCGAGCCCGACGCGCTGGCGGAAGCCCTTCGAGAGGTGGCCGATGCGCCGGTGCGCGACCTCGCGCAGCCAGCAGTCGTCGAGCACGCGATCGATGGCGTCTCGCGCCCGGGCCCCGGCGAGGCCGAAGAGGCGGGCCCGGAATCGCAGGTACGAGCGGACGCGCATCTCCGGGTAGAGCGGCGGGTGCTCGGGCAGGTAGCCGAGGCGCTGTCGCACCTCGAGGGAGTCAGCGACGGAGTCGAGGCCGTCGATGGTTGCGGCGCCCCCGGTCGGCGGGATGAGGCCCGCGATGATGCGCATCGTGGTGGATTTGCCCGCGCCGTTCGGCCCGAGCAGCCCGACGACACGCCCCGGGCGGGCCTCGAAGGAGACATCCTCGAGGGCCTGGTGGCGTCCGTATCGCTTGGAGAGATGGGCGGCGTTGATCACGATCGCCAAAGTACGCGGACGCGCGTCGCCGATGTCAAGCGGGACGGGCGTGGGAGGGTCGCGCTGTGGAGGGCGTCCCGGTCGCGCCGTAGACTCATCCGGAAGCAGGAGGTCCGCGGCGCCAGCGCGTCGCGCCCACCCGGGGGCGACGCCGAGGGCCGACCGCCCGTCGATGGCCGAACACACCGGGAAGAAGAAGCTGTTGATCCTCGAAGGACCCGACGACCGGGCGTCGGTGGTCGAGGCGGCATTGCGCGGAGAACTCGCCGTCGAGCGGGTCGCCCTCGAGGACGCCCGCGCCGCGATCGAGGCCGACGGGGTCGGGGCCGTGCTGGCCGACACGGGCGCGTTTCTGCCGCTGGCGCGCGAGTTCGCCGACCTGCAGGCCCAGAACCTCCTCGGGGCGATCGGCGAGGGGCTCTGCGTCGCCGACACCGAGGGCGTCGTCCTGTGGGCGAACGGCCAGTTCACCGGTTTCGATGATCGCACGCGCGACGCGGTGGCGCGGTGCTGTCGCGAGGCGGCCGCGTTCTTTGCCCAGATGCGCGCCCGGGCCTCCGGCCCGGCGCCGCGGAGCCGGAAGTTCCACGTCGCCTCGGCGAATGATGAGAAGTTCTATGAGGTGGTCGTCAGCCCGCTGGACGACGGGGCGCAGGGCGGCCAGCCCGGGCGCCTGGTCGCGGTGGTGTGGGACGTCACGGCGACGAGCCGTATCCAGCAGAAGATCGACGCCATCGATCGCGCCGGCGCCGAGCTCGTCCGGCGCGAGGTCGAGCACGTCAAGACGCTCAACGCCGCCGAGCGCGTCTCGATCCTCGAAGACAAGGTCATCAACTACGCGCACGATCTGCTGGAGTTCGACCACTTCACGATCCACCTGCTCGATGAAGAGACCGGAAGGCTCGAACTCGTCATGAGCAAGGGCGTGCCCAAGGAAATCGCCGATATCGATCTCTACGCGGCGCGTGAGGGCAGCGGCACCACGGGCTATGTCGCCGCCACCGGTCGGTCGTACATCTGCTACGACACGGCGAAGGACGAGCGCTACATAGAGGGCCTTGAGCAGGCCGGATCATCGCTGGCCGTGCCGCTGCTCCTGAGCGACAAGGTGATCGGCGTCTTCAACGCCGAGAGCCGCGAGATCGGGGCGTTCAGCGAGGACGACCGGCAGTTCGCGGAGATCCTCGCCCGCTACATCGCGCTCTCGCTGCACATCCTCGACCTGCTTGTCGTCGAGCGGTACACAACCGGCGAGACGGTGTCGGGCGTCGTGGAGGGCGAACTCAACGAGCCGCTCGACGACCTGATGCGCGAGGCCGAATGGCTGCGCTCGCTCGCGGAGCGCGACCCCGACGCCGCGGCCCACGCCGAGCAGATCCTGCGGGATGTCGAGTCGATCCGCTCGCGCATGAAATCGGTCTCGCGCGGGCCGCGTTCGATCCTCGGCGCCGACCAGGCGCTCCGGACGGCGGAGCCGGACCCGGCGATCATCGGCAAGCGCATTCTGGTGGCCGACGACGAGCCGCAGATCCGCAACACGATCCGCGATGTGCTCATGCGCCGCGGGGCGACGGTCTTTCTCTGTCAATCCGGCGCTGAGGCGATCGAACTGCTCGACGACGCGGAGAATGGTAAAGACGATGTCCCGCACCTCGACCTGATCATCAGCGACATCCGCATGCCCGACCGGAACGGGTACGAGGTTTTCAGCGCCGCCCGGCGCTGGCGCGACGACCTGCCGGTGATCCTCATGACCGGCTTCGGCTACGACCCGCACCACTCGATCGTGCGCGCAAGCCAGGAAGGCCTGCAGTGCGTGCTGTTCAAGCCATTCCAGGCGAGGCAGCTGCTCGAGGAGGTCCGGCGCGCCTTCGAGCCGGCGACGAAGTAGGGCGGCCTTCAGGCCGGCGCCTCAGCCCCGCTCCGCCACGACGAAGCGCTCGAACCCTTCCGTATCGTGCTCGATGCGTTGGCGCGCCAGAGCACGGTTCGCCTGCGCGATCGCCAGCGCCTCGTCCGCTCGACTGGCCGCGATCTCGACCACGAGCAGCCCGCCTGGTTTGAGATGCGCGTGGGCGTGTTCGAGCAAGGGGCGCACGAAGGCAAGCCCATCGGCGCCGCCTCGCAGGGCGTGCTCGGGTTCGTGGTCCTTCACATTCGGTTCGACCGCGGCCCACTCGTAGTCAGGAATGTATGGCGGGTTGCTGACCAGCGCAACGAGCCCGCGCCCCGCCGGGTGGGCCGCGAGCGGCTCGAGCAGGTCGCCCTGCGCGAAGTCCACGCGATCGAGCACGCCGTGACGCTTCGCATTCGAGCGCGCCACCTCGATGGCGCCGGCGTCAATGTCGGTCGCGATGGCGCGCGCCTTCGTGAGGCGCTTGAGCAGCGACACGGCGACGCATCCCGAGCCGACGCCGACCTCGCCGATCGAACCTGTCTCGAAGCCAGGTTCGAGGGACAGGTGGCGAAGCACGAGATCCACCGCCGACTCAGTACTTGGGCGCGGGATCAGCACGCGCCGGTCAACGTGAAAGGGCAGGCTGTGGAACCACGCCTCGCCGACGAGGTACTGCGTCGGCTCGTGCTTGAGCGCCCGTCCGACGAGATCGCGGAGCGCGGTGCGCTCCGGCTCGCTCGCCGGTCGGTCGGCGTCCATGTAGAGGCGCAGCCGGTCGCACCCGAGCACATGGGCAAGCAGCTGTTCGGCGCAGATCCGGGGCGAGTCCACGCCAGCTCGCGCGAACGCCTCCTGCATCCATGCGAGCAGATCACGGGTGGTCCAGACGGTGCGGGCGCCGGAAGGGGACATCACTGACGAGTCTACAGGGCGCACGCCCCCCGCAGGCCGACCGGAGCCCGCCCGCACCGTCTATGATCCCGTCCCAACGCGGAAGGAGTCAGTCAGTATGACGCAGCAGCAGGCCGGTCCGGCTGCCCCGGAGGCCGTCCAAGCACTCTTGCAGCAGGTTCGCGAGCGCGCCGAGCGTGCGGGCGTCTTTGACGCCGTCAGCCTCGCCCCCGGACGACTTGCCTGCGCCGCCCGCGAGGCCGCGGCGCCGGCCGAGTATCGCGTCGAGTGGGCTGAGGGACGCCTCTGGGCCGGGCTCTACACCGAAGACCGCTGGCTCAGCCAGTCGATCGAGGCCGACCTCGTCCACACCGGCGACAAGATGGAGGACCTCGTCGACGAGGAGCTCGTTGATCTCGGCTGCGACGCCGGGCCGCTCCCCGTCGAGCATTTCCGCAGCGAGGACATGCTCTACACGTTCCGCTCGGCGCTGCCGATCGATGTGAGTCGAGCGGGCGACGAGGCCTCGATCGGGATCGCGGCCTCGGCGTTGCTCGCCTACGAGGCGGCGTTCCGCGAGCTGGGCGACATGGCCGGGGGCGACGAAGACGAGTAAGGCCGAGACCGGCCGCACGGGGCTCGCGATGCGCATCCTCATGCTCGGGTGGGAGTTCCCGCCCTTCATCTCCGGCGGGCTTGGCACGGCCTGTTACGGGCTGACGCGCGCGCTCGCCCAGGCGGGGCACGAGGTCACCTTCGTTCTGCCCAAGCCGGTCGATCCGGACGCGCGATCCCATATCCGTCTCGTCAGCCCGGAGAGCGTGCCCGACGCGCCGCCGTGCCCTGCACCGGCGTCGCCCGCCGAACCCGAGCGCGAGCCTGGCGAACACCGGCGCACCGTGGTGCAGCAACAACTGGCGCCCGACGCGCCTCCGTCGCAACCGGTCCAGCCCGACGCCTTCGACCAGGTGCGGTTCGTGGGCCTGCCCTCGGTGCTCGGGAGCCCCTACGGCGAGCAGGCGCCCGGCGCGGGTGACGCGTCGTGGTCGAGCGTGGTGCGGCAGGTCGGCGCCGGGGCCGTCGCGTCAACGGGGCCGATGTCGCGCATCGAACGCACGGCCTTGCACGAGGCGGGGCTCGGCGATGAGACGATCGGGCGCCTCGAGATGCACCGGCTCGCCGGCGGCGCCTTCGCCCCGGCGGCGGGCGAGGACTATTCGGGCGATGTGCTCTTCGCCGCAGCGCGATACGCCGACATGGCCCTCACCCTGTGCGCGCACGAGCGATTCGATGTCATCCACGCGCACGACTGGATGACCTACCCCGCCGGCGTGGCGCTCTCCCGCGCCACGGGCAAGGCGCTGGTCTGCCACATCCACTCGACCGAGTTCGATCGCTCCGGCGAGCACGTGAACCAGCGCATCTACGACATCGAGCGGGCCGGCATGCACGCGGCCGACAAGGTCATCGCCGTGTCTTTCCTCACGCGATCGATCTGCGAGCGCCGCTACAGCGTGCCGAGCCGAAAGATGCGCGTTGTCTACAACGGTGTGGAGGCCGACGGCACCCCGCAGAAGCGCCTGCCCTCGGTCGAGGCGGGCGACAAGATCGTGCTCTTCCTCGG
>JBICHM010000079.1:0-20495 GCA_043101835.1 Phycisphaerales bacterium
ACCCCATCGTCGACCCGAGCACGCGGAGCTGGTTCCAGAAGATGCGCGCCAGGTGCGTCTCGGCCTTGGGCCCGGCGGTGTTGCCACAGGTCACGAAGCACCCGCCGCGCGCCAGGGACGCAATGCACTGTCCGTGGACGGGGCGGCCGACGGAGTCGAAACAGACATCGACGCCGCGCTTGCCTGTCCAGTCGCGGACGGCCTTCGACCAGTCCTGCTTCTCATCGAGGATCGCGTGATCGGCCCCGAGTTCGACGGCGCGATCGAGCTTCCACTGATGGCGACTGGTGACGACCGTCCGGCAGCCCATCCAGCGGCAGAGCGCCAGCGCCGCGGTCGCGACACCGCCGCCGATGCCGGTGATGAGCACCGCCTGCCCGGGACGGACGTTCGCCTTGTTGAGCATGCCGTAGGCGGTCAGCGCGACGAGACCGAAGGCCGCGGCCTGGGCGGCGTCGGCGTCGCCGACATCCTGGAGGTTCGCCACCGGCGCGCAGAAGCGTTCGCGATGGGCGCCGTGGTGGTGCTCGCCGATGAGCTCGTAGTTCGGCGCGAGCGTCGTCGGCGACGGGTCATCGGGGCCGGGACGCTCCGGCAGGGCGACCGCGGCGTTGAAGATCACGCGCCGACCGACCCAGGCGGGGTCGCAGCCGTCGCCGACGGCCTCCACCGTCCCGCAGGCGTCGCAGCCGGAGACGCGCGGCCAGGTGAGATCGACACCCGGGATGCCCATCGTCACCCAGATGTCCATGTGGTTCAGCGCGCTGGCCTCGGTACGGATCAGCGCGTGGCCCGCGGGGGGCGCGTCGATCTCCGGCCAGTCGGTGGCGCTCGTCCAGCACGGCGCGATGTCGCCGGGCTTGCCCTGTCGCTCGATGACTGCGGCTCGCATGGCGGGAGGGTAGCAAGGCGCAGGCACGAAGGCACAAAGGCACGGAGGCACATAGGGGAATGCCTCGGGGCCGTGCCCCCCTACTTCATCGTCACATCGAAGATTTTCTGCACCACGCGCCAGCCGGCCTCGGTGCGGACCATCGAGAGGCACTCGACGAAGGCGGCGCGATCGCTTTCGATCTCGAAGGTGGCAATCGCAACACTGCCGTGCACGACGACATCGGCGACGCGCCCGGTGTACGCCGTTCGGTCCTCGCGCGCCGCGGCCTCGCGGACGCGGTCGAGGTAGTCATCGCGCAGCAGCATGAAGTACTGGCCGTTCGGCGTCATGCCGCTCATCTGCCAGTCGTAGTGCAGCAGTTCCTCGAGCACCTCGGCATCGGCGTCGAGAAACCCTTCGAGGTACGCCTCGGCGGTGGCGCGTGCACTCGCGGCGTGCTTGTTGTCCGGCGCGTCCGGCCCGAACCCCACGAGCAGGCCGAGCGCCAGGCACCCGAGCGCGATCAGCGTCAGTCGCTGCATGATGACCCCCTTCCGTGCCGGGTGGTTCCGACGAGGCGGGAGAAGGTTGCAGGGGGCTAGAACTTCTTCAGCCCGAGCAGCTTCGCGACCACGCTGAGCTTCTCGCCCATCGACAGGTTTGCGCTCGAGCCGTTCTGACGGAGCAGCACCATCGTTACATCGTCATCGAAGGGCGCGCCGCCCTGGCGTTCGCGGATGTGGGCGAGCACGCAGTCGATGATCGAATCCGGCCGCTCCCGATCGAAGTCGATCGATCGGACGAGTTCGAGCAATCCCTGCTCGCCGAGCATCTCGCCTGACGCGTCGCGCGATTCGATGAGCGCATCGGTGTACAGCAGCACGAGGTCGCCGGTGCCGAGCCCGGCGACGCCCTGTTCGTACGCCGTACCGGGGATCACGCCCAGCGGAAGGTTCCGAAGGCTCTTCGGCGCGGCCTCGCCGACATCGGCGATGTCGAAGAGCCGCCATGTCTGCGAGCTCGCGCGGTAGAGCAGCGGGCGGGGGTGCCCGGCGTTGCAGAGGATGAGGCTCTCGCTGGGGCCGTGGTAGGTGGCGAGCACCGCGGTGGCAAAGGCGCCGCGTTCAGAGAGATCCCCGAACTCCTCGTTGAGCGCGCGGGCGAAGCGCGACTGGTCGGGCGTGTTGATGTGGCGCCGGACGAGCGAGCGCAGGTTGCCGGCCAGCTCGGCGACGACGCTGCCGTGGCCCGCGACATCGGCGAGGGCCGCGCGGATGTATCGCCCCGAGCCGCAAACAGACACATAGTGGATATCGCCGCCCGCAGCGTCGCCCTCGTGGGGCCGGCTGTGGACCCAGAAATCAACGCCCGGCGTGCTCACAGCGTCGCGCGCGGCAGCGCTGCCGCCCCAGATCTCCATGCACGACAGGCTGACGCCGGCGGGCGTTGCACTCGGCTGCGCTGTCGTTTCGGGCATCATGCGGTCGGCCTCCCCTCGGTGTTCGCCTGCGGGGCGGGACCGATGCAGACGGTCGCCGAGTTCAGGCCATCGAGAGCAACCGGTCGAGCAGTTCCGGTATTCCCTGGCCCTTGGTCGCCACGGTCTCGTGCACCGGGCGGCGCCCGGCGATGTCGCGCAGGTCGCGCACCAGTTCGTGTTCGCCGGGATGATCGGCCTTGTTGCAGACGAAGAGGTCGGCGATCTCGAGGATGCCGGCCTTGTCCATCTGCACGGCGTCGCCCATGCCGGGCGTCAGCACCACGGCGGTCATGTCCACGTGCGTGCGGATGCGCGTCTCATTCTGCCCGGCGCCGACGGTCTCGACGAAGAGCGTCTCGAAGGGCGGGTTGTTCGGGTCCTCGCAGCCGCCGATGAGCGTGATGATGTCGTCGAGGGCGTGGTAGTCCTCGCCGCTGATCGCCAGCGACCGGTAGAAGACGGCCTCGCCGAGGGTGTTGAAGTCGACGCGCAGGCGGTCGCCGAGCAGGGCGCCGCCGGTGATCGGGCTCATCGGGTCGAAGGCGACGACGCCGACGCGCCCGAGCGACGGATCCTGCTTGGCGCGCCGGGTGTACTCCGCGGCGAGCATCGCGACCAGCGTGCTCTTGCCGGCGCCCGGGCTGCCGGTGACGCCGATGACCCGGCGCGGGCGGCGCTTCTTCGCATCGGAGCGGACGGGCCGCTCCAGGTGCGCGAGCGAAATGTCGCGCGCCAGCTGCGCCGTCGGCGTCGCGCCGGCGGGGAGCGTGGGCGTGTACGGCTTCACCTCGCTCTTCGCGGCTTCGACGATTTCGAGCAGCCCGGTGCCCGTCGTGAAGAGGCGCGCGACGCCCGCTTCCTTCAAGGCCGGGATGTCCTCCTGCGGGAGGATGCCGCCCATGTGGACGGGCAGGTCAGGACGGCCCAGCGTCTTGAGCGTCTCGAGCAGGCGCGGGCCGAGGACCAGGTGCGAGTTGCTCATCATGCTCGCGGCGATGACATCGCAATCCTCATCGCGGGCGCCGATGGCGAGGCTCTGCGGCGTCTGCCACAGGCCGCTGTAGATGACGTGACAGCCGCTGTCGCGCAACGCGCGGGCGATGACCTTGGCGCCGCGGTCGTGGCCGTCGAGGCCCATCTTGCCTAGGAGGACGCGCGGGCGGTGGTCGAGGTCGGCGCAGCGATCGACCTTTTCGAACTCGGTCGTCGGGCTCTTGATCGTGGTGGTCATAAGTGGTCCGTCGTCGTGCGTTTGGGGCGCCGGCGCGGGCCGCGTGACCCGGGCGGAGGGCGAGACAGGATAGCGGGCGCGGGGCGGGCCGGTCCACGCCGGTATCCTCCGGCGGAGACGACGAACCATCCTCACAGAGGACCCCGAATCGATGGACAGCGGACTGCGAGATCGAGCGGTGCTCGTCACCGGCGCCAGCGGCGGCATCGGGCAGGCCATCTGCCGCCTGCTTGCCGGCGAGGGGGCGCGCATCGGCGCCCACTACCACACCAACCGCGATGGCGTGATGGCCCTCTCCAGCGAGTTCGGCGACGCGATCGTCCCCCTCCAGGCCGACCTGCGCGATGAGGGGCAGACGAGCGCCATGTTCGCGCGCGCCGCCGACACGCTCGGCGACCTCGACGCCTGCGTCGCCAACGCCGCGTCGCGCTACGACGCCCCCTGCCCGCTGCACGAGATGTCGCTGGCCCAGTGGCGCGGCACCATGGACGCGGCCCTCGCCAGCGTCTTCCTGACCGCGCGCGGGTTCCTCCGCCACCTCGCGGCCGTCCCGCGCGACGAGGCGTCGCTGGTGCTCATCGGCTCGACCGCCGCGGTCTTCGGCGAGGCGGACTACACCGACTACGCGAGCGCGAAGGCGGCGCTCGTCTACGGCATGACGCGGTCGCTCAAGAATGAGATCGTGCGCCTCGCCCCGCGCGGGCGCGTGAACTGCGTCTGCCCGGGCTGGACGCGCACGCCCATGGCGCGCGAGGCGACCAGCGACCCCGCCGTGCTCGAGCGCGTCTACTCCACCATCCCGATGAACAAGATCGCGACGCCCGAAGATGTCGCGGGCGCGGTGGTGTACCTGCTCAGCGACCGCCTCGCGGGGCATGTCTCCGGCGAGGTCGTCACCGTCGCCGGCGGGATGGAGGGGCGGCGGCTGCGCTGAGGCGGATCCCTACGGCAGGTCCCCGGCCGGCGGCGCGGCGTCGGGCGACGGGCGCACGCGCGACTTCGTGAGGATCAGGAGCGCGCCCGCCACCAGCGGCGGCAGCGCCATCAGCCCCTCGATGAAGATGATCGCGCTGATCGACTCACCCGGCGCGCGCATCGGGTACAGCGCGCCGACCAGCGACCCGATCACGACCAGGCTCAGCCCGCCCCACAGCGCGCTGCGCGTCGCGACGAGCGCCACGCCCACGAAGACCATGCCGGGGATGATCGCCTGCATGATCGCGCCGACGACCGCGTCGCGACCTTCCAGCCCGCCGGTTCCGAACATCGCGCCGAGGATGACCCAACCGACGGCCCACACCCAGGCGAGCGCGAGAGCGCCGATGCGGACGACGCGGCGCGATCTGGTTGGCGGCTCGCTCATCGCACCTGGGCCCGGCGCGGCGACTTGCCGACCAGGTCGCGCGCCTTGGCGACGACCTGTGCCTCGGTGAGGTTGGCGTCGACGCCTTCGTTGTGCCGGATGCGATCGGCGAGGCCGCTTGCGATCTTCTCGAACTCCTTGCGCGCCATGCCGGGCCCGAGCACGACGAGTCCCGACCCGTTCGCCGCGCTGCGCGCCTGCTCGGCGACTTTCGCGTAGAACTGCTCGAGCTGCCGGCGGCGCCGGTGGTCGGCGTGCTTCTCCTTGTCGCCGGCGAAGCCGTGGTGCGCCGGCTGATTGCCGACATGGCCGAAGGAGCGCGGCACCTCGTCGGCGTCGCTCTCGATGCGGGTGATGCGCGCCTCGTCGCCGGACAGGTCGATGATCTTCGCCTCGCGGTGATCGATCCAGATCGCCAGCGTGGCGTCGTAGCCCTTCGATTGCAGCATGAGCGGCAACCCCTTCCCGGAGTCATGGGGAGCCGCGACAGCAACACGCCGCGCCGCGGCGTCCGCCTTTTCCACTTCATCCTATGCGCTGGAATGCGCGACTCAACGAGCTTCAGTGTGCTGCTGCCGCCGCCATCGCAGCGCCGGCGCCAGCACGGCGGCCGTACCCAGCGGCGCGATGACCCACGCCGCGACAAACCCGAACTCCAGCTGCGCCGGGTGCGCCGACGCGTGCAGCATCAGCCATCCGACATAGACCGCGTAGAGCACCAGGAAGAGCGCCGCCTCCCAGCGCGCGACCGCCAGGCCGGTGAAGAACACCGGCAGGCACGCGACGGCGCACGCGGCCATCACCGGCAGATCGGTGACGACGGCGCCGGGCGGCGCACTGACGCCCCCGCTGATGACGGCCGCGCCGCCGAGGATGCCCAGCAGATTGAAGATGTTGCTGCCGACGACGTTGCCAACGGCGATGTCGCGCTGCCCGCGCAGGGCCGCGACGACGCTCGCGCCGACCTCGGGCAGGCTCGTGCCGCCGGCGACGATCGTCAGGCCGATGACCAGTTCGCTCGCGCCGAGCGCGCGGGCGACCTGCGTCGCGCCGTCGACGAGCCATCGCGCGCCGATCGCAAGGAACACAAGGCCGATCGCGATCATCGCAGCGCCGACCAGCGCGCCGCGCCGGTCCGCTGGCGGTGCGCCGCCCGGCGCCGCCCCCGCGCCCTCGCGCCGGCCGAGCACGACCTGCAGGCCGATGAAGAGCAGCAGGCCTGCGAGCAGCGCCGCGCCCTCGATGCGCGATACCTCGCCACCGGCGCACATCGCCCACACCAGCAGCGAAGCGCCCACCATGATCGGGGCATCGACCCGCACGATGCGGCTGGCGACGACCAGCGGCGCGACCAGCCCGCTGACGCCGAGGATCACCAGCACGTTGAAGATGGTGCTGCCGACTACATTGCCCAGCGCGATGTCGGCGCGGTCGGTCAGCGCCGCGTCCACGCTGACGACGAGCTCCGGCGCACTGGTGCCGAAGGCGACGACGGTGAGCCCGACAACAAGAGGGCTGATCTTCGCCCACGAGGCGACGCGCACGGCGCCGCGCACAAGCGCCTCGGCGCCGATCACGAGCGCAACGAGACCCAGAGTGATCAACAGCCACGCCGCCATGCCGCCTCCGCCCGAAGTGGTCGCTGGATTCGGGGGCGGGTCAGCCCGCGCCGCCGTCGCTGAGCACGACGATCAGCCCGGCGAGCGCCAGCAGCGCCGCCACCCACACGCCCAGAACGATACGCGACAGCCGGCGCGCCTTCTGCTGCTCCCACCAGTGGCGCGGGCGGATGCCGGTGGCCAGGAAGGTCGCCACGCCGGCGAGGTTCACCGCGACGACATTGAGCATCGTCAGTACGAGCGCGCCGCCGGCGAGGCGCCACTCCCCCTGCCCCGCCATCGCGCCGAAGACGGCCGTCGGCGGCAGCAGCGCGACAGCCACCATGACGCCGACGACGCTCATCTTCCCGCCGGCGAGAAAGGCGAGCGCCCCCGCGACGCCGCTGGCGAGCGCCAGTGCGATGTCCGGCGCCGTCGCGCGCGTGCGCATGGCGACTTCGCTGATGGCCGGGTCGAGGGGCATGATCTGCGCGACCGCCGCCGCCAGGACGACGGCGATGCCGAAGCCGAGCGTCGCCGCCAGCCCGGCCCGTGCGCCCAGGCGGATGTCGCCGAGCGTCGCCGCGAGGGCGAGCGCCATGTTCGGTCCCAAGAGCGGCGCAACGACCATCGCCGCGACGACCACCGCCGGGTTCCCCTGGCGCAGGCCCACCATCGCGACGATCGCCGCGAGCGCAACGAAGTAGATGTACGACCGCGTAATGCGCGAGCCGGCCTCGATGTCCTCGTACAGTTCCTCGCGGCTCAGGCGCCCCTTGTTCGACTGACCGTTGGCCGACTCTCCCTCGGCCGCGTCCGGCCCGGACTCCTCACCCGGGGGCGATTGCTCGGGTGGACGCGGCAGCGTCGCCTCCACATGCATCACGATGATCGACCACTCGGGCGGCCCCTCGGTCGAGATCGGCCCGAGCGCGTCCTGCAGCGCATCGAGCAGCCCCTCGACGCACTCTTCCGGCGCGACGATGCGGATGAGCGAACGCTCCTGGCTGTCGAACACATCGACGACGCAGCGGTCGTTCGCGCACGCCGCGTCGAGCGCGGCCTCCCGGCGCGACGCCGGGCAGGCGACCTGAATCAGGCGGCTGGGCATTGCCAGAGCGTACCGCGCGCCGCCCCCCGCAGATGTCTACGGCGCGTCGCCCGTCGCCACCGGCAGGTCCGGGTTGGCGCAGTACTCCGTCCACGAGCCCTCGAAGAGGCGGACATCCTCGAAGCCGAGCACGTGCTTCATGTAGAGGTACAGCAGCGTGGCCTCGCGGCTCGTGCCGCAGTAGGCGACGATCGATTCCTCGCCGGTCACGCCCTCCGCCTTGAAGATCGCGCGGATCTCCGCGTTCGAGCGGAAGCGGTGGTTGTTGTCGTCGTGCATCAGCCGGTGCCAGTCGAGGCTGATGGCGCCGGGGATGTGGCCGTTGCGCTGCCAAGTGCGCGTCTCGCCCCGGTAGTCGGCGGGCGGGCGGGCGTCGAGGAAGGTCGTCCCGCCGGCCTCAAGGGCGCCCGCGACCTCGTCGAGCGTCACGAAGAGGGTGCGGTCGAAGGACGCCTCGAGCGGGCGCTCGATGAAGGAGGGGTACGCCTGCGTGAGCGGGTGCTTCGCCTTGTAGTCGTCGATGCCGCCGTCGAGGACGCGCACCTTGTCGTGGCCGACGCGGAGCAGGCCGTAGGCGACCATCGTGGAGCCGAGGACGCCAGCCGAGTCGCTGTAGAGGACGACCTCGTGGTCGGTGGTGACGCCGGCCTTCTGGAGCATGCGGGCCATGTCCTCGGGCGGCAGGTAGCGGAAGGGCATGCCGGCCTCGGGGGCGCGCATCGTGCTCTCGGCGAGGTTCACCGCGCCGGGGATGTGCCCGGCGAGGTAGTGCCCGGAGTTGTTGCGCACATCGAGGATGCGCAGGTTCGGGTCGTCGAGGCGCGCGTGCAGCCAGTCGGCGTCCACGATGCGGAAGGGCGCATCGGCTGTCGCGGGCGCGTGGCCCTCGGCGAGCGACGCGGCGGGCGCAAGCAGGTGCGCGGCAGCCGCGACGATGACGAGCGAGAGTGTGCGAAGCATCGGGCCTCCTCCGGGTGAGCGCGACGCGGGTCCCTCGCCCGGGCGTCGACATCCGGGATACCGCGCCGCGCGGCCCCGGATTCGCCGGATTCTCGGGCCGGGCGGCTCGCGCCGCCAATCCGGCCTTCCATCAGCCGATTCCGGCCCCGGACCCGCTAGAATCGCCCCGACATGACCACCGCCAGCACCACATTCAGCGGGCCCGGCCTCGACGGGCAGAACATCGACCCCAACAGCGTCACGATCAGCGGCGTCGTCCTCGACGCCTGCTACGGCCCCGAGTCGGCCGGCGGGACGGGGCTGCCCGAGTCGCTCGAGCAGATCGAGCGCGACATCGCCGGCCCCGGGCAGTTCCCCTACACGCGCGGGCTCTACCCCCACGGCTACCGCACGCGCCTGTGGACGATGCGCCAGTTCGCCGGCTTCGGCTCCGCCGACGACACGAACAGGCGGTTCAAGTACCTGCTCGGCGCCGCGAAGGGCACGAAGGCCAACACCGGCCTCTCGACCGCCTTCGACCTGCCGACCCTGATGGGGCGCGACAGCGACGATGCGCTCTCGGCCGGCGAAGTGGGCCGCTGCGGCGTCGCGATCGACACCATCGAGGACATGCACCGCCTCTACGCCGACATCCCCATCGACCAGGTGACGGTCAGCCAGACGATCAACGGACCCGCCGCGGTCATCTGGGCGATGTACCTGGCGATGGCGAAGCAGCGAAACATCGACTGGTCGACGCTCGGCGGCACGCTGCAGAACGACATCCTCAAAGAATTTCACAGTCAGAACGAGTTCATCTACCCGCCCGAGCCGAGCGTGAAGCTGGTGGTCGACACGATCGAGTTCCAGTCGAAGCACGTGCCGCGCTGGAACAGCGTGTCGATCAGCGGCTACCACATCCGCGAGGCGGGCTCGACGGCGGCGCAGGAGCTCGCCTTCACGCTGCGCGACGGCATGGAGTATGTCGAGGCGTGCATCGAGCGGGGCATGGATGTCGACGAGTTCGCGCCGCGCCTCAGCTTCTTCTTCAACAGCCACAACGAGTTCTTCGAGGAGATCTGCAAGCTCCGCGCCGCGCGCCGCATCTGGGCGCGCATGATGCGCGATCGCTACGGCGCGAAGAACGAGCGCTCCTGGTACATGCGCACCCATGTGCAGACCGCCGGGTGCAGCCTCACCGAGCAGCAGCCCCTCAACAACATCGTGCGCGTCGCCTACCAGGCGATGGCCGGCGTCCTCGGCGGCTGCCAGAGCCTGCACACCGACTCGATGGACGAGACCCTCGGCCTGCCCACCGAGCAGGCGGTGACCGTCGCCCTGCGCACGCAGCAGATCCTCGCCCACGAGACTGGCGTCACGCGCGTGGTCGACCCGCTCGGCGGGGCGTGGTTCGTCGAGCAGCTGACCGACACCATCGAGCAGGAGGCGCTGGAGTACATCTCGGAGATCGACGAGATGGGCGGCGGCGCATTCCCCAAGGGTCGCGCCGGCGTCGTCGCGGGCATCAACAAGGGCTACTTCCGGCGCCAGATCGCCGAGGCCTCCTACCGCTTCAGCGAGGAGTGCGAGGCCGGCGACCGCCTCATCGTCGGCGTCAACGCCTATCGCGAGGACGAAGAGACGCGCCCGATCGAGATCCTGCAGATTCCGCACGAGGTCGAGACGGTGCAGTGCGAGCGTCTCGCCACCTTCAAGAAGAACCGCGACGGCGCGGGCGTCGAGAAAGCCCTCGAACGCATCCGCGAGGCCTGCCGCAACGACGAGAACGCCATGCCGGCGCTCGTCGATGGCGCGCTGGCCAACTGCACCCTCGGCGAGATGGTGCAGGCGATGGGGGACATCTACGGGCGGTATACGAGCGGGCCGGAGTGGTGAGGGAGGCCAACAGTGACAGCTATCGACAGTCGAGCCCATAATTGGCGGCCGATCGAAGACTTGCCACATGGCTGGGAAGCATTAGCTCGACCGGAGATTGACAATCTCCTCACTGTCTGGAACGAACACGAAGAACAACTACGCGACAAGCAGATTTACGAGAATTTCGTAACTCAGCTTCGCCGCGAATGGGCCATCGAGACGGGGGTCATTGAACGGCTGTACTCGCTGAGCGAGGGCGCCACAAAGACACTCATCGCCCAAGGATTGGACGCCGCACTCCTCGGCCATGACGACACTGACCAGCCTGCCGAGAAGGTCGTGGCGATGATTCGCGATCAGTATCTCGCGATCGAGGGACTATATCAATTCGTATCAGGCGCACGCTCACTAAGCACCTCATACATTAAAGAGCTACATTCTGTATTAACCAAACACCAAGCAACGTGCGAAGCAATCGACTCCCTCGGCAATATAATGCAGGCGCCATTACTTAGAGGCGAGTGGAAGAAGCAGCCGAACAATATCGAGTTCGCTGATGGCTTCCGATTCGAGTTTAGCCCGCCTGAGCAAGTCGCCTCAGAGATGGACCAGCTAGTCGCCCTACATGGCCAACACGCAAGAGATGGCGTGCCGCCACTGGTCGAGGCCGCATGGCTCCACCACCGATTCACCCTTATTCATCCTTTTCAAGACGGCAATGGCCGCGTGGCTAGATGCCTTGCGACGCTTGTCTTGCTTCGCCACAGATGGTTCCCGCTTATCGTAACCCGGGAACACCGAAGCAGGTACATTTCTGCGCTCCGCGATGCAGACCAGGGATCACTCACTCCGCTCGTCGACTTGTTTGCCTCATTGCAGAAGCGCACAATCTTTCAAGCGCTTGAGCTAAGTGCCGATGTCGAGAAGTACTCCTCAAACATCGCAGATGTCCTGTCGTCAGTGCGCAAGAAGTTCCGCGCCCGGCGCGAAGAGAAGGATCGCGGCCGGCAGAATCTGCTGAAGCTGGGAGATGCTCTTCAGGCAGCCGCGGCCCAGCGATTCGAATCACTTGCAAGAGAAATCGACCCAATCGTCAAAGAGGCGAATGAGCGGTTCAGAGCGGTGACCAGCGGTTCGCCGAGCGATGGTCCCACTTCCCATTTTAATCGATTCCAGATAATTGAGGCCGCGAAGTCGCTCGGCTACTTTGCGAACCTCAATCTCTTTCGCGCATGGGCCGCTATTGCCATTGATATGGCGGAACGCTCCGAGATATTGGTGTCGTTGCATGGCATTGGCCGTCGATCGCCAGATGTCCTTGCTTGCTCCGCCATCTTCTACCAAAGAGACCGATCAGCGCGGGATGATCCTGACCGAGACAGCCCAATAGCTAATATAGTACCTCTTTGCTCGGAGCCGTTCGAGTTTACTTATCTAGAGGCAGACGAAGATATCCAGAAGCGATTCAGAACATGGTTGGAGAGCGCGATTCAGGCTGGCCTTGAATGCTGGCGCGATTCAATCTGATGTGGATATGATTGCATTTGGGACGAGTGCTGCGGAACTAGTGCAGAGGGCGGGTGACGGACATCCATTCCAGCAGTGACTCATGATTCAACTCTCTTCACACATGCGATCGCCGCTTCCGGGGCTCTGCGGCGTCGCGCTGGCCGCGTCTCTCGCGCTCGGCCAGCCCGGCGCACCCGAAGAACCAGCCGAATCGTGCTGCGCGCCCATCGGGCGTGCAGCGTTGCTCGTGAATGCGCAGGCCGCGCCCGCGAAGCCCGAGACGGTGCCAGTTCGAGCTGATGTTCCCGCCGACGCCCGCCCCGACATGTTCTGGATCGAGGGCGGGGAGTTCACCATGGGCGGCGACGATCCGCTGTCGCGCAACGACGAGAAGCCGCTGCATCGCGTGCGTGTCGACGGGTTCTGGATCGGCGTCACCGAGGTCACCAACGCGCAGTTCGCAGCGTTCGTCGAGGCCACCGGCTACATCACCACCGCCGAGCGCCCCGTCGAGTGGGAGGAACTGAAGAAGCAGCTCCCGCCCGGCACGCCGAAGCCGCCGGACGCGGCGCTGGTTCCCGGCTCGCTGGTCTTCACGCCCCCCCGCCGGCCGGTGTCGCTCGCGGACTTCACGCAGTGGTGGTCGTGGGTGCCCGGCGCATCGTGGCGCCACCCAAAGGGACCGGGCAGCACGGTCGCGGGGCGCGAGGACTACCCGGTTGTGCATGTCTCCTTCGAGGATGCGCAGGCCTATTGCGCGTGGCTGGGAGCGCGCCTTCCAAGCGAAGCGGAATGGGAGTACGCCGCACGCGGCGGGCTCGAGGGTAAGGTCAACGCGTGGGGCGACGAGCCGATCGACGCCACGCGCGCCAACACCTGGCAGGGACTGTTCCCCGCGCAGAACACCGCGGATGACGGCTACACCCGCGCGGCGCCGGTGCGCTCCTACCCCCCGAACGGCTACGGCCTCTTCGACATGGCCGGCAATGTGTGGGAGTGGTGCACCGACCTGTATCGCCCGGATGCTTACGCGCTGCGCATCGAGGCGCTGCGCGATGGTGCGGTCTCGGTGAACCCGACCGGGCCGACGGAAGCGCGGGACCCGCGGAACCCGTGGGCGCCGGACAGCCGCGTGCATCGGGGCGGATCGTTTCTCTGCACGGACCAATACTGCTCGTCATACCGCCCGAGCGCCCGCATGGCGGCGCCGCCGGACACGGGGATGGAGCATCTGGGGTTCCGCGTCGTGATCGACCGGGGGCAAAACTGACTGTTTTGCGATAGTCTGCCGGCGTGAGTCGGGCGTGGGCCTGACCGGCGCAGAGGGGACCGGGGGCTCGTGGAGAAAGACCGATGCTGAAGTACGCGTTGCGTTGTTGCGCGATCGCTCTGGCCGCGCTCATCGCGCTGCCGGCGCTCGCCCAGGACAAGCCGAACATCCTCGTCATCTGGGGCGACGACATCGGCTACTGGAACATCTCGCACAACAGCCGCGGGATGATGGGCTACCGCACGCCCAACATCGATCGCATCATGCAGGAAGGCATGACCTTCACCGATTACTACGGCGAGCAGTCGTGCACCGCCGGGCGGTCGTCGTTCATCATGGGGCAGAGCGTCTTCCGGACCGGGCTGAGCAAGGTCGGCCTGCCCGGCGCTGAGGAAGGCATGCAGGTCGAGGATCCGACGATCGCCGGCCTGCTGAAGGCGCAGGGCTACGCGACCGGGCAGTTCGGCAAGAACCACCTCGGTGATCGTGACGAGCACCTGCCGACCAACCACGGGTTTGACGAGTTCTTCGGCAACCTCTACCACCTCAACGCCGAGGAGGAGCCGGAGAACGAGGACTACCCCGGCGACCTCGTGCTGCCCAACGGCAAGACCTTCCGCGAGCAGTTCGGCCCGCGCGGCGTCATCCGCTCCTTCGCCCGCCCGGGCGGCGAGCAGCGCATCGAAGACACCGGCCCGCTCACGAAGAAGCGCATGGAGACGGTGGACGACGAGACGGTCGAAGCGGCGCTCGAGTTCATCCGGCGCAACGAGGAGGCCGGCACGCCCTGGTTCTGCTGGTGGAGCGGCACGCGCATGCACTTCCGCACGCACGTGAAGGAAGAGCACCGCGGCATCAGCGGGCAGGATGAGTACTCCGACGGCATGGTCGAGCACGACATGCACATCGGGCAGTTCCTCGATCTGCTCGACGAGCTCGGCATCGCCGGCGAGACGCTCGTCTTCTACTCGACCGACAACGGCCCGCACATGAACACCTGGCCGGACGGCGGGATGACGCCCTTCCGCGGCGAGAAGAACACCAACTGGGAGGGCGCGTGGCGCGTGCCCGCCGCGGTCCGCTGGCCCGGCAGGATCGAGGCCGGCGCGGTGACGAACGAGATCGTGCACCACATGGACTGGCTGCCGACGTTCCTCGCCGCCGCCGGCAAGGACGACATCAAGGAGGATCTGCTCGACGGCTACCGCGTCGATGCGCTCGGGCGCGACTACAAGGTGCACCTGGACGGCTACAACCTGCTGCCGCTGCTGACCGGCGAGACCGACGAATCGCCCCGCAAGGAGATCTTCTACTTCTCCGACGACGGCGACATCATGGCGCTGCGCCTGGCGGACTGGAAGATCGTGTTCCTCGAGCAGCGAGCCGAAGGCACGCTGCGCATCTGGGCGGAGCCCTTCACGCCGCTGCGCGTGCCGCTGATCTTCAACCTGAGCCGCGATCCGTTCGAGCGGTCCCAGATCACGTCGAACACCTACTACGACTGGATGATCGACCGGGCGTTCATGCTCGTGCCGGCGCAGGCGTATGTGGGGCAGTTCCTGGCGACCTTCAGGGACTACCCGCCGCGCCAGGAGGCCGCGTCCTTCAGCCTCGACAAGGTGATGGAGAAGCTCTCGACGCCCGGCGGCCCGCAGTAAGGAGCACCCGCGATGCGACACTGCACATTGCGCGCCGCGCTGGCGGCGCTGGCTTTCACCTGCGCCGCGTCAGCGGACCCCCTGCCCTCGTGGCGCGATGACGGCGCCCAGGCGCGCATCGTCGCCTTCGTCGAGGCGGCGATCAATCCTGCATCGCCGACCTTCGTGCCCGAGGCCGAGCGCATCGCCGTCTTCGACAACGACGGCACGCTGTGGGCCGAGCAGCCGGCGTACTTCCAGCTGTTCTTCGCGCTCGACCGCGTGAGAGCGCTGGCGCCGGAGCATCCGGAATGGTCGGAGACCGAGCCGTTCAAGTCGGCGCTGGCCGGCGACATGGCGACGCTAGCGGCCCAGGGCGAGCACGGGATCCTCGAACTCGTCATGGCCTCGCACGCGGGGATGACGACCGACGAGTTCGCCCAGGTCGTGCGCGACTGGCTCGCCGCCGCGCGCCACCCGACGACCGGGCGGCCCTATACCGAGATGGTGTACCGGCCGATGCTGGAGCTGCTCGACTACCTCCGGGCGAATGGCTTCCAGACCTGGATCGTCTCCGGCGGCGGCGTCGAGTTCATGCGCGTCTTCGCCGAGGCCGTCTACGGCGTGCCGCCTGAGCAGACGATCGGAAGCAGCATCAGGACGACCTTCGAGCTGCGCGCCGGCGAGCCGGTGATCGTGCGCCTTCCCGAGATCGATTTCATCAACGACAAGGCGGGCAAGCCGATCGCGATCCACAAGGTCATCGGGCGGCGCCCCGTCTTTGCGGCAGGCAACTCCGACGGCGATCTGCAGATGCTCCAGTGGACCGACGCGCCGGGCGACGGCGACTTCTGCCTGCTCGTGCATCACACCGACGGCGAGCGCGAGTGGGCGTACGACCGGGAGTCGCACATCGGACGGCTGGATGCGGCGCTCGATGCGGCGGCGCAGCGCGGGTGGGTCGTTGTCGATATGGAGGCGGAGTGGTCGCTGGTGTTCGGGGCGGAGTGAGTTCGCGGTGTCAATGCACGCAGTTGCGCGATAGGGTCGGCGTGAGACTCCACACGACCTGGAGCACGACATGCACGAAACCCGAGACTCACGGTGGCTTGCCGCGGCGCGCACACTGGCGATTGCGTGCGGGCTCGCGATCGCCATCGGCATCGGCGCTGGCGCGATCACCGGCTGGTCAATGGGCGCCTACGAAGACTTCATCGTCGAGAACCGCGAGCGGGCGCGCGAGGCCTCGGGGGCGCTGAAGAAGTATGTCTGGCGGCGCACCTATGTCTTCGCGCTCCCCTTGGGCGTCGGCGGGTTCGCCGCGCTCTTCGGCGTGCGCCGGTGGGCGCACGTGGATGGATACATCGCCCTCCTGCCGCTGGCGGCGGGCGCGGGCGCCGGATGGCTGGCGGCGCAGCTGGTCGGCGAGGCCGTCGCGAGCGACTGGTCGCGCATCAGCGGCGCGCCGACGGTCCCGGCCGTGCTGTTCGTCGCGATTCCGGCGCTGCTGCTGTTCAAGGACAGTTGAGAGAACGCGCCGGTTCGCTGCGCTCGCGGTGACTGAACCCTCACCCCGCCCCGCTCCCGCGGTGCGAGAGAGGGAGCAGTCAGAACATCACCATCTGCCCGCGCGGGTCGCGGCGCGGGGGGCGGAAGTCGTCGCGGTTCAGTCGCTGGGGCGTGCGGTTGAAGCCGAAGCGTCGGCTGAACATGCGGAAGACATGGCCGATGTGCTCGGCGATGGGCCCCTCGCCGCGCCGGCGCACGCCGAAGTTGGCGTCGTAGAGGTCGCCGTCGTGGGTCTGGCGGATGAGGCTCTCGATGTGGCTCGCCCGCTGCGGGAACTCGCGCGCGAGCCAGTCGAGGAAGAGGTCCTTCACCTGGTGCGGGAGGCGGAGGAGGATGTAGCCGGCGCGCGTCGCGCCCGCGTCCGCCGCGGCTTCGAGAATCGCCGGCGTCTCGGTGTCGGTCAGGCCCGGGATGATGGGCGCCACCATCACGCCGACGGGGATCTTCGCCTCGGCGAGCCTGGCGATTGTTTCGAGTCGGCGCTGCGGCGCCGCGGCGCGGGGCTCGAGTCTGCTCGCGAGGCGGTTATCAAGGCTGGTGACGCTGATGAAGACCTGCACGGCCCGGTACGCCGCGAGTTCCTTCAAGAGGTCGATGTCGCGCGTCACCAGCGCGCTCTTCGTGACGATGCCGACGGGCTGGCGGCATTCGGCGAGCACCTCGAGGCACCCGCGCGTGATGCCGAGGCGCTGCTCGGCGGGCTGGTAGGCGTCGGTGACGCCGCTCATGGAGATCGGCTCGGCCTTCCATGACGGACGGCCAAGCTCCTTGCGCAGGAGCGTCGGGGCGTCGTGCTTGGCGACGATCGTGCTCTCGAAGTCGAGCCCGCAGGAGTAGCCGAGGTTCTCGTGCGTCGGGCGCGCGTAGCAGTAGATGCACCCGTGCTCGCAGCCCCGGTACGGGTTGAGCGTCCAGTCGAGGCCGAGGTCTGGGCTGGTCACGCGGTTGAGGATCGTGCGCGTGCGATCGGGCACGATGCGCGTCGTGACCGAGCAGCCGCCCGGGTGCTCGCGTGCGGCGTCATCGAGCGTCTCGCCGAGCACATGGAGGCGCAGCGACTCGAAGCGGTTCTGCGGATTGATCCCCGCCGCCCGCCCGCGCGCCGGCCCCCCAGCGAGGGCGTCTGGATGGGCGGCGTCGGCGTCGGGGACGCGACGGAAGGGCTCAGAGGACGCGCGGCCGGTGCGGGTGTTCGGGGCCATATCCAAACATATACCAACCGAACATGAACCGATCAAGCCTCAGGTTCACAGAATCTCGCCGATCGGAGCCGGGCGCTCGCACAGGATTCGTCGTTCTCAAGGGCAACGCCGACCTCACGAGACCCCAGCAGGCCCCCGTCGCTCGAACGCGGGGGCCTGTTGTGTTGCGGGGGCTACTCAGCGTCGAGTTCGCCGGGCAGCGGGTACGGGCGGTTGAAGATGTGGTCGTAGGGCCTTTCGGTCGCGATGTCGTAGCCAAGCCCGGCGGTGAGAAAGCGAGGATCAACGGCCCCGCCGTCGTCGTGCATGTCGCTGCCGATTGAGTAGAGCGTGTAGCCGGTCGTCGGGGCGGCGTCGCCTTCAACCGTGCGGATGTAGCGAAACTGCTCGCCTGTCAGCGGGTCGATCGGCACGGCGTCGAGGTAGCGCGGCACGAGGTCGTCGAGCGTCGCAGGGTGGGAGCCGCGGTCGAGTCGGTGCTCCTCGAGGGCGAGCATGATGACGCTCGCTTCGACCTCGAGTTGGGCGATCTGCGTGCTGAAGGCCACGCGCATCCAAGCAGGGGCGAGGATCGCGGCAAGATCGCCGCCCTGTTCGGCGAGTTGGCCGATAAGCTTCGCGGCCTTCTTCCAATGATCGCCCGCGCCGATCGGGGTCGTGTAAGCAGAATTGAGGCTCGCCCACAGCCCAACCGTGAGGCGCCAGTCTGCTTCGGCCGCCGTTCGCTCGTCCTCGCCGACCTCGTCGACGAGCCCGCGCATGATCGAGGCCGTGACGAACATCTCGGCGTCCGACGCGGCCCGACCGATCGTCAGGCAATCGACACCTTGGAGGATCGCACGCAGCTCGCGGCAGTCGTCAGCGCTCAACGCGCCGGACGCGAGCGCCGGCCGCACGCCGAACTCGGCGAGTGACCTGACCCACGAGAGGTAGTTCAACCCGGTGATCAGGTTGCGAGGATGCCCCTGCATCACGCCTGCGAGCGCGTGGAGGCGAGCCAGATGCGCCACCGCGGCGTCGTCATCGCCGCGCTTCGCCGCGTCCCGCGCCGTCCTGCTGAGCAACCCGGGCAGATGCACTGCTCCATCGGCGAATCGACCGGGGCGTGACGGCGACATCATCTGCTGTATCGGCGCGTCGGCGTCGATGGTGACGCGCATCGGCGCGCTCGCCGCCATTCGGTCGATGAGGCGCAGCGCTTCGGGCGTCGTGAGCGCAGTCACTGTGGCGGCGACGGCGTCCCGGTATTCAGCGAGCGCGAGCTCATGTTTCTCCGGGGTCCAGCCTTCATCCGCCGCGGCTGCGGGATCCCCCCAGAGCGAGCGGTCGATGTCGAAATCAAACTGCGTCCAGATCCAGCCGTGCTCGGCCTCGACGCGTGCGAGCGCATCGACGGCGAACGCCTCGAACGCCGCGATCGCCTCGTTGAGGTCGGTCGCCTCCGGCAGCCCGGCGTTCACGCGCGCCTCGAGTTGCTCGGCGATCTCTTCGACGGTCAGGTCGATCAGGCCGAGGGCTTCGGCTTCGGTGAGAGGCGGTGGCTGCTGCGCGATGGCGCCGGTGGCGAAACACACCGCGGCTGCGGCAACGAGCGGTCTAAGGGGCATGGGCGGCGCCTCCGGAGAAAGTCGTTGCCAGAGTATCGACCGCTTCATGGAAACCGCCCGCCTCATCACGGCCCCGGCTGGTCCCCGCCGGAGCCGAGCTTGTACGCCGTGCCGACGGCCAGCGCGAACCACAGCAGATCAAAGAGGTTGAAAGTGCTCGTGTAGACCTGGTTGGTCAGCGAGAAGGTGTCGAGCGATTCGGGGGCGAGGGCGCGCCATTGATCGCGCTCCGATTCGTCGAGCGCGTTCCATCGGGCGACGGCGTCCGCCCAGACATCCGGCGGGTAGTCGGACTGCACCCAGGCCTTGGAAGGATCGACACCGCGCGGCCACTCGACCTGGTCCCCGGCTTCGATGCGCGCCGCGACAAACTCGTCGGCGATGTAGGAGATGACATTCTCGTCGGTGACCTGCAGCCCGCCGCCCAGTTCGCGGTCGAGCGTCGCATAGACAACGGCGTACTTGCCGCCGGCGACCGCAAGCGCCGCGAGCGCTCCGGCGAGCAGGCCGGTGTGCGCGCCGAGCTTCTCTCTTCCGCCGATGTGGACGCCGAGGCCGACGAGGCCGCCGACGCCCCACGCGATCCACCCGATCTCGTACCCCGTCGCGAAGCCGATGCCGGCCCACGCTCCTGCGCCGATCAACGCGGCGATAAGCCCGCCCACCAGTGCCCCAACCATGCTCTGTGCCCCTTCTGTTGTCGGCCCCCACGCCGAGCGGCAGCGGCCAGCATCGAGATCAAACACCGAATTGCAAGAGGCCTATTCAAGAATTCTGAGTTCTGTGGTGCGATTGCGTAGAAACATCGTCCGTGAGCCGATTCCGTCTTTGCGGGTTCACCCTGTGCTGAGACTGCGCAGCGACAACCGGGACGGCCGATGTGAGCCGTCCCCGTCAGCCGCGGTTGGAACGGGCGCGGCGCGCGAGCGCGCGCGGATTCGACGCGGCGGCCTGAAGGCCGCCCTACTTGGTGTAGTCGTAAACGCCGCGCCCGGTCTTGTCGCCGAGTCTTCCCGCGGCGACGAGCTGCTTCAGCAGCGGGCAGGCGCGGTAGCGCTCGTTGTTGAGGCCGTCGGCGAGCACATCCATGATGTGCACGCAGGTGTCGAGGCCGATGAAGTCGGCGAGGCGCAGCGGGCCCATGGGGTGGGCCATGCCGAGCTTCATGACGCCGTCGATCGCCTCCGGCGTCGCGACGCCCTCCATCCAGGTCTGGAAGGCCTCGTT
>JBICHM010000080.1:0-5121 GCA_043101835.1 Phycisphaerales bacterium
CTTCATGGCGCGCGTCACCGACCAGGGCGTGCTCGTCATGAACCTCGACGCCCGCGCGATGGAGGACTCCCGATGAACCGCCGCCTCGTCTGCTCGATCGCGCTGGTCGCCCTCACCGGCGCGCCGTGCGCCGCCCAGAGCCTCTTCCGTTCGGCCGGCGGCGCCCCGGCGCAGCTGCCGGACGACCCTGCGACACCCCTCTACGGGATGAGCCTCTACGCCGTGGAGCCGCCCCAGCCTCGCGAGTTCAGCGCCAACGACCTCGTCACGATCGTCGTCGCCGAATCGACCGAGATGAAGCGCGAGCAGGACTCCGACTTCAGCAAGGACTACCGCAACGAGTTCGACCTCATCGAGTGGCCTGCGCTCCGCCAGTTCCTCTTCCACCTTCGGGGTCCGGCGACCGCCGACACCTTCGGCGCCAACCCGCTGGCCAGCAACACCAACGACTTCGAAGGCGAGGCCGAGTACGAGCGCAAGGACGACATCTCGACGCGCGTCACGGCGCGCGTGCTCGAGGTCAAGCCCAACGGCACGCTCCTGCTCGAAGCCAAGACCACGCTCCAGACCGACGACGAGATCCAGACCATCACGCTCAGCGGCTACTGCCGGGGCGAGGACGTGACGGACATCAACACCGTCCGCTCCAGCCAGATGTTCAACCTCGTCTTCAACGTGCAGCACGAGGGCGAGATGCGCAAGGCCAACAAGAAGGGCTGGATCCCGCGCGTCCTCGAGACCATCTTCAACTTCTAAGAGAGCGTCGCTCCGGCAGGAGGCCCCCGATGCGACTTCGCACCGTCATCACGATCGCCCTCGCGAGCCTGCTCGCCGCCGTCCCCGCGGCATTCGGCGTGAGCATCCAGGAGATCACCCGCCTCAAGGGGCAGGGCGAGAGCATCCTGCAGGGCTTCGGCATCGTCGTGGGCCTGCCCGGCACGGGGGATTCCGGCGAGGATCTCGTCGTCGCCCGGCCGCTCGCACGCCTTCTCGAGAGCCAGGGCAACCCCGTCGGCGACTTCGAGGAACTCGCCGGCAGCCGCTCGATCGCGATCGTCGTCGTCACCTGCACCATCCCCGAGAGCGGCGCGAAGGCGGACGACCGCTTCGATGTGACCGTCAGCGCGATCAACAACCCCGAGAGCCTCGACGGGGGCGAGCTCTTCCTCACCCCGCTGCGCGGCCCGTTGCCCGGCCAGCCCGTCTTCGCCATCGCGCAGGGCCCGCTGCGCATCGAGGGGAACACCCCGACGCGCGCCCGCGTGCGAGGCGGCGCCCGCATCGTGCAGGACGTGAACATGCCCGCGATCGAGGCCGACGGCTCGATCACCCTCATCGTCCGCCCCGCATTCGCCGGATGGACCACCGCCCAGTTGCTCGCCGACACAATCAACCAGCACCGGCTGGGCTTCGACGAATCCGCCCCCGACATCGCGTTCGCAGAGGACGTGCGCTCGGTGAAGGTCCGCATCCCGGCCGAGGAACTGCCGGACCCGGCAAACTTCATCGCCGACATCATCAGCGTGAACTTCGACGGGTCGCTCATCGACCTGCCGGCGCGCGTGGTCGTCAACGAGCGGGAGGGCGTGATCGTCGCCACCGGCGATGCGCGCATCAGCCCGGTCGTGATCAGCCGCAACCAGATGGTGGTCACGACAGTGAGCGAAGCGAGACGCGACGGCGACCCGCCCCCGAGCCGGGCGCTCACCCAGGCCGGTCGGGGCGATGAGAGCGCGAAGGTCGAGGATCTCCTCGCGGCCTTCCGCACACTCGATGTGCCCGTCAACGAGCAGATCGCGATCCTCGCCGAACTGCACCGCACCGGGCAGCTGCACGCCGAGTTCGTGGTGGCAGAGTGACCCACGGCGCCGACGCCATCGGGGTCAGCCCCCGCGCCGCGGAGCCGGGGCCGGGCGAATCGCTTGCGGCGGCGCTGCGGCGCACCGCCAGGCAGCCCGTCGAAGCCCTGCTCGCGCCCGGCGAGAGCCCGCGCGCCGCCGGCGCCGATGCGAACGAGTCCTTTGCCGACGCCCTCCGGCGCACGGCGACGGCGCCGGTGGCGCCCAAGGCCGAGGAAACCGACTTTGCCCCGCGCGCCGGCGACGACCCCTTCGGCCGCTCCCATGCGTACGCGCTGCGCTACAGCGCCCATGCCGAGGTTGCGCCGGCCGGCGTTGACCCCGCACGCGAGGCCGCGGAGCAGCTGGTGGCGATCAGCTTCATCCAGCCGGTGCTCGCGAATCTGCGCGAGTCGAGCATGGCGGCGGACCCCTTCGGACCGGGCGACGCGGAGCGCCGATTCGGCCACCTCTGGGACGCAGCAATTGCGCAGCGCGTCGTGAAGGCACGCGGTTTCGGGCTCGTGGACGCGGTGGCACGCAGTGTGCGTCAGCAGCGCGACGGCGCAGGCTTCGACGCCGCGCCGGCGGAGGATCCGCACGATGCCGAACGCACCGCAGCACCGATCGCATTCCCGGCAGCAGCCAGGCGCGCTCCAGCGCCCGATGCGCTCCGCGCCGCCCGCGCGATCGATCTCGACGCCTGACGCCGCCCCCGTCCGCCTCACGCCGGCGATCGAGCGCGACGCGGGTCGCCTCGAGGCGGCTCTCCGCGAACTGACCCGCATCTACGAGCGCCTCGCGGGCGTCGCCGCGCGCCGGCGCTCGGCGGTCCGCACCGCCAACCACCGTGCGCTGCAGGACGCGCTCGCCGAGGAAGCCGGCGGCGCCGGCCTCGCCTCGCGCGCCGACCGCGATCGCGCAGACGCCGTCCGCGCACTCGCGCCCGCCCTCGGTCTCACGCTCTCGCCGGAGTTGACCGCCACGCGCATCGCGGCGTCGCTGCCGGAGCCCTGGCGCGGACGCATCGAGAGCGCCGCCGGCGCGCTGCGCAGCGTGCTCGAACGCTCGCGCGAGAACCACGCGGCCGACCGGCTTGCCGCCGAGACGATCGCGACGCATCTCCAGGGCGTTCTGCAGACCGCCGCCGCCGCCGCGAGCGGCTCGGTCACCTACGGCGCCCGGGGCGCAATGACCACGCGGCGCGAGCAGGTCGCCAGCGTCATGGATCTGACCACATGAGCCTCACCACCAGCCTGCTGATCGGTCGCAGCGCCCTGACGTCCAGCCAGGTGGGCATTCAGGTCGCCGGCGACAACATGGCCAACGCCGCGACGCCCGGGTATCACCGGCGCGTCGTGTCGCTGTCGCCGATCCGCGGGACGCTCGACGCCAACGGCATCTACAGCGGCCTGGGCGTGGGTGTGACGAGCGTGAACCGCGCGCTGGACGCAGCGCTGGAGTCGCGCCTCCGCGACGCCGCGAGCAACTCGACGGCCGCAGGCGTGCGTCACGATGTGCTCACGCAGCTGGAGACGCTCGCCGGCACGCTCGACCAACTCGGGCTCGGAAGCCAGATGCGCGAGTTCTTCAGCGCCTTCAGCGAACTGGCGAACAACCCGGCCAGCGCCGAGACGCGTGCGCTGATCGTCGAGCAGGGCGCGTCGCTGGCCTCGAGCTTCCGCGCGTTGCGCGCGAATCTCGGCGACCTGCGCAACCAGGTCGACAACTCGCTCCGCTCCGCCGTCGGACGCGCCAACGAACTGCTCGCCGACATCGCCGGCCTGAACAAGGCCCTGGCGACCGGCGAGGTCGGCGCCGGCGAGAACGCCGCGCTCCGCGACCAGCGCGATGCGCTGCTCAGCGAGCTGAGCGAGCTCGTGGACATCTCCGTCGCCGAGCAGCCCTCCGGCGAGGTGGACGTCTTCATCGGCTCGACGCCGGTGGTCTTCGGCGCGACGAACAAGGGGCTGCGGTTCGACCTCACGAGCACCGGTCCGGGCACGGAGGTGCGCATCATCACCGGCGAGCCGCCGGAAGTGGTCACCGCCGCGAGCGGGCGCATCGGCGCCCTCGTCGAGCAGCGAAACGGCGCCGTGCAGCAGGCCACCGACGACCTCGACCGCCTCGCCGGAGCGCTCGTCTTCGAGGTCAACCGGCTCCACTCCTCGGCGAGCGCCTTCCCCGGGCTGACCGAGTCGACCAGCACGATCTCCGTCGGCGCCGGCGAGACCACCCGGGCGCTCAACGATCCGACCACCGAGTCGCTCGCGGCCCTGCCGTTCGCGCCGACCAGCGGCGCCGTCGACTTCGTCGTCACCGATGAGGCCACGGGCCTCAGCCAGACCGTCCGCATTGACATCGACCTCGACGGCATCGATGGCTCGGGCGCGCGCACCTTCGCCGACGACACCACGCTGCAGGACATCGTCAACGCCATCAACGCGCAGGTTCCGAATCTCAACGCCGAGATCACCCCCGGCGGCGAGCTGCGCCTCTACTCCGACGCCGGATTCCGGTTCGGCGTGGCCGGCGACACCTCCGGCGTGCTCGCGACGCTCGGCATCAACACCTTCTTCCAGGGCTCGAACGCCGGCGACATCCAGGTGCGCAGCGACGTGGAGGCCGACCCCCTCCGCATCGCCGCGGGCTACGAGGCCGGCTCCAACGAAGCCGCCCTGGCGCTCGCGCGACTCGGCGATCAGCCGTCAGACCTGCTCGGCGGCGTCAGCCTCGACGAGCACTGGCGGCGCACGACCGACGGCGTCGCCGTCGACACCGCCAGCGCCAAGAGCCAGCGTCTCGCCGCCACCCAGGTGCGCGAGAGCCTGCAGGCCCAGCGCGACGCCGTCAGCGGCGTCAGCGTGGATGAGGAATCGATCAACCTCATCACCTTCCAGCGCCAGTTCCAGGCCGCGGCCCGCCTGATCTCGACCGTGGACCAACTCACCGAAACGCTCATCGGACTCGTCTGACCATGAGCCAGATTCCATCCAATATCGCGCGCGTCCCCAACGCCCTCAGTAACCGCATCGCGCTGGGCAACCTGACGCGAGGCGGGCTCTCGCTGCTGGAAGTCACCGAGCAGCTCTCGAGCGCGAAGCGACTCAACAAGGGCAGCGACAACCCGATCGACGCCTCGCTGGTCAGCGTGCTGCGCGGGCGCATCGACATCGCCGACACGCGCGCACGCAACCTCGACCACGCCGACAGCACGCTCTCGACGCTCGACCAGTCGCTCGGCAGCATGTACGACCTGCTGCTCGAGGCCAAGGGCGTCGCC
>JBICHM010000081.1:0-3381 GCA_043101835.1 Phycisphaerales bacterium
CTCTCCCTGACCAGCGCGTCGTACTTGTCGCGCCACAGCGGGAGGTTGAGCGAGACGCTGGCGAGCAGCGGATCGTCGCCGCTCTCGGGCGTCGCGGGATTCACCGCCTCCCCCACCACCGTGTAGGTGACGCCGACGGTGACTTCGGGAACCGACTGCTTGCGCGCAAGATCAGAGCCGATGCGCTGGGCCTCGATCTCCTCGAGCATGGCGCGCAGCTGCGGATTCGCGTCGCCGAGGCCGGCGAGCGCATCGGTCTCGTCGAGGATGCGCGCCGGGATCGCGGCGGGCCAGGGCGCCGGTGCGCCGGAGTCGCGCCCGAGCGCCGCGTTCAGCGACGCCGCGAGCGCGGGGCGCAGGTCGTTGAGCTGTCGGAGCCGATCCTCGAGGCGCCCGAGCTCCAGCTGTGCGCGAATAACATCGGGGTGGCTCGCCGCGGCGACGCGATACCGGGCGCGCGCGACGCGCTCGAACTGGCCGAGCAGTGCGATGTTCTCCTCCGTGAGCGAGATCGCGCGCCGCAGGTGCGCCAGTTCGACGAACGATGCGGTGACGCGCTGCGCGACCTCGAGACGGGCGGCCTCGAGGCGCTCGCGCGAGGCCTCGGCCATGCGCGTCGCCTGACGCCGGCGCAGATCAAGCGTGCCCCCGGGCGGCAGCGTCTGCGCGAGCCCGATCGTGTGCTGCATGGGCCCGACGCGCGTCTCGACCTCGTTGAAGTAGTAGCCGTAGGTGACGCGCGGGTCGGGCAGGGCGCCGGCCTGGGCGGGGCGCGCAAGCGCCGCTTCGTGCGCGCGCAGCGCCGCCTCGATCGACGGGCTGTTCTCCCGGGCGTACGCGAGGCACGCCTCCAGGGTGGTCTCGGGGCCGATGTCGCCGGGGTCCGGTGACTCGCCCTCCGACCGGAGCGCGAACGACACCGGCTCGCCCGGCGCCGACAGTGGCGCCGCGGGACGGGATTCGAGGTCGGCGAAGGGGCTTGGCGCCGCGCACGCCGCCAGCGACCCGGCGAGGGTCGCGAGCGTCGCGCGCTGCGCACGCATCCAGGGATGCACGCGAGCCATGGCGTGGCTCCGGTTGGTCTGGTGTGAGGAATCCGCACGAAACGCGCCCACGCCGATTCGGCGGGCGCGCACTGCCTGCGCACAGGCTCGCGCTAGGTTCGCCAGACTCCGGTCGTCGCGCGGCGCGCCGCCCTGTCGAGAGCACTCCGCGCCTCGGGCTGGCCGGAACGGTCGCAGCCGGGACGCGCCTGGGCGGCGGGAATCGCCACCAGCGTCGCGTCGGGGGCCGGGACGGTCACGATCTCGCCCGAGCGCTGCGGCGTCGGGGCGGGCTCCGGTGTCGGCGCGGGCGCCTCCGTCGGCGTCGAGGCCACACAGGGGCAGGTGTCGGGGCCGGCCAAGGGCATCATCGCGGCGCAGCAGCACGACGGCGCCGTCTGGACGGCGGCGACCGGCCCGCAAGCCGCGGACGCCACCGACGCCGGCGCAACGATCGCCAACCCCACCAGGGGCTGGAGGACGAGCAACAGGATGGCCAGGATTCGGCTGGTCACGACTGATGAATCGTCGGCGGATCGACCCGCGGAGTCAACGCCGATCGGGCGAGGGGTGTTCCGTCGCCCTCCGGCGCCAGGTCCGGAAACCCCGACAGTGGGTCGCGCGACGACGCCCCGGGAAGCCGATATTGTCGCCTTCTGCGCGCGACGCTCCGCCGCGCCGACGACCACCCCCCGCCCGAGCCGCCATGACCGAGATGGCCTGGTACATCCCGCCCCTGATCTTCCTGGCGCGCATCTGCGATGTGTCGATCGGCACGATGCGCCTGATCCTGTTGATCCAGGGCAGCCGCTACTGGGCGGCGTTCCTGGGCTTCTGGGAGGTCATCATCTGGGCGCTGGCGATCGGCGGGATGATCTCGTTTCTGAGCAACCCGTTCGCGCTCGTCGCGTACGCGGGCGGGTTCGCCACGGGCACGCTCGTTGGCTCGGCGATCGAGCATCGCATCGCGCTCGGGTACCGGCTGATCCGCGTCATCAACGCGAATCTGGAGTTCAACCTGTCGGCGGCGCTGCGCGAGCACGACTACCGCGTGACGCGCATCGAGGGCGCGGGGCGCAGCGGGCCGGTCGAGATCGCGTTTCTGGTCGTGCGCCGGCGCGCGCTGCGCGACGCGCTGGAGTTGGTGGAGCGACTCGTCCCCGACGCGTTCGTGACCGTGGAGCGCGCGGATCGCGCCAGCGGCGCCGCGTTTGAGGCCGACGCAAAGCTCGCCCGTCGCGCGTGGGACAAGGCCGGGGGCGTGCGGAAGTAAAACGTCTTGCAGACCGGCGCGCATCATCCCGCAACCGAGCGCATCTGCCACCCCAGGAGCAGCAGCCCCACCGCCGCGATCCAACTCGCCGCGATGCGCATCACCACGATCCACTCCCGACGCTCCAGCCACGCGCAGGCGCCCAGCAGCAGTGCGGCCGCCCCGAAGACGCCCGTGCAGATGCCCGCCACGGTGAGCCAGGCGCCGTCCTCCACGCGCGCCGCCGTGCCGCTGACCAGCCCCAGCGATGTCCCGACGACCGCCCCGGCCACCGCCGCGCCTGTCGCCGGCAGACGCGCCCCGGCAGCGCCCGCAAGCCCGAGCCCGAGCAGCAGCGCCGGCGCAAGAAGCGCCGACTCGAGGTGGACCCGCTCCGCGCCGAAGGCCGCGCTCGCGGCGGCTGCCCAGCCGATCGCGAGCGCCACGAGCATCCACGCCGGCGCGCGTCGGCCCGCCATCGTCGCGAGGATCGCCAGCGCGGCGATCGCCAGAAGGTCCGTCGGCGTCACGAGCGTGTGCGCGACGCCGTCGTAAAAGGGGCCCAGCTCCGTCGAGACCAGGTGCGCCCGCGCGCTCGCGCACGGCGCGCCGAACACTGCGACGACACCGATCGTCGCGCCGCGTCTCACGCCAGAGCGCCCCACAGGAAATACAGCCCGGCGAGCACGACCATCGCGCCGAGCGCCCGCACAACCGCGTCGCCGCGCTTCAGGTGATTGAGCATCCCGAGCCCGATGCCCACGCCGTGCAGCAGCCCCGTCGAGACCACGAAGCCGATGCTGTACAGCACGCCGCTCTAGCCGTCGTGCAGCTCCGTGCCGTGCGCGTGGCCGTGGAAGATGGCGAACACCGCCACCATCGCCATCGAGAGCCACAGCGGCGGCTTCGCCTGCGCGACGACCATGGCGCCGAGCGCCACCGCCGAAGCCGCGATCCCGATCTCCACACCCGGCAGCGGCGCCCCGACCAACCCGAGGAAGCCGCCGAAGGCCATCACCACAGGAAAGGCGACGGGCAGCGCCCACAGCGCCGGCTTGCCAAGTTGCGCCCCCCACAGCCCGACCG
>JBICHM010000082.1:0-2720 GCA_043101835.1 Phycisphaerales bacterium
CCGATCTGAAGTCGATCGCGGCGATCAGCGTGCCGGAGCCGACGCAGATCCTGATCAAGCCCTTCGACGCCGGCGCCATGAACGAGATCCGCAAGGCGCTGGAGTCGAGCGACCTGGGCCTGAACCCCCAGACCGAGGGAAAGCAGATCCGGATCATGATCCCGCCGCTGTCGACGGAGCGTCGCCAGCAGCTTGTGGGGCACTGCAAGCGCGTCGCCGAGGACACCAAGGTGGCGATGCGCAACGTGCGTCGTGATGCGAACAAGAGCGCCGATGCGCTGAAGAAGTCGGCGGATGCCCACTACCCCGAGGATGAGCTGGAGACGCTCAAGAATGAGATCCAGGACCTGCTCAAGAAGCACGAGGGGGAAGTGGAGAAGCTGACCGAGGACAAGTCGAAGGAGATCATGACGGTCTGAGCGGCCGCGTGATCTGTTGGTCCTGTCCTGTGGCCCGGCGCGACGCGCCGAGCCGATGAAAAAACCGCCGGGCGGTGGTGGGTACCGCCCGACGGTGGGAGTGATGAGGAGCCTCGATGCGCCCCGTTGCAGGGCGCGGGGCTCCTCCGGTGGGACTGTTGCGGCGCCGGGCGAATGCTCGGCGCCGCGTCAATTCCAGGAAGACCGGGAAGGCGGCAGCAAGGTGTCGGGCGTCCTGCGTCGGCCGGCGGCGTCTTGCCTCGCGGCGTTGCGGTGTCGCCCGATGCGGGGTGTCGGGCCGGTCCGTCGCCCTCGCCCCCCGCGTGAATCCGTCCATCGCGTCAGGTGTGTGCACCCTGCTCGGACGCCGCCTTCCCGGCGGAGAGCGGCCTGCTCGGAGCTCAGGCCGCCGGTGTGTCGTCTCTCCCGTCTCACTGTCCGTGCGCTTGCGCGCTGGTGTGCGAATCTCCGCGCGGGCCTCCTGCCCGCGTCTGTCTCAGGCGCGCCTCAGGAGCAGCCCATGCTCTGGCCGCAGTTGAGGCACTTGTAGCAGGCGCCGTTGCGAACGGTGATCGTGCCGCAGACGTCGCACGCCGGCGCGTCGCCCTGGCAGTCGCGCATGGCCTCGCTGAGAACGACCGTCGACGAATGCTCCTCGACGATGACGATGCGATCACTCTGCGTCTTCGTCTTCACGGGCCCCTTGGTCGCGGTGCGGACCGATGAGGCGCCGTTGGTGGCGCGGGGCGCGGGCTCGGCGTCGCGCACGCGATCGCTCGTGCGGTCGGCTGCGGGCTCGGCGCCGTCCTGCTGTCCGCCGCGCTTCGGCGCGTTGGCCTCACGGAAGCCGGGGAGGAACTCCATGCCCATCCAGCGGAAGATGTAGTCGACGAGGCTCTTGGCGAAGGGGATGTCGGCGTTGGTCGTCATGCCGCCCGGCTCAAAGCGCTGGTGGGCGAACTTGTTGACGAGGCTCTCGACCGGCACGCCGTACTGGAGCGCGACGCTGACGGCGGTGCCGAGAGAATCCATGAGGCCGCCGATCGTCGAGCCCTCCTTCGCCATCGTGATGAAGAGTTCGCCGGGCATGCCGTCCTCGTAGAGGCCGACGGTGAGGTAACCCTCGTGCCCGGCGATGTTGAACTTGTGGGTCACGCTGCAGCGCGTGTTGGGCAGGCGACGGCGCATCGGGCGGTGGACGATGCGCTCGCGGACGACCTCCACCTGGGCGCGGTCGGCGCGACCCGCGGCTTCGGCGAGCTCGGCCGTCTCGTTAGCGGCTTCCTCGAGGGCGGCGTCGAGGCTGTCCTCGCACTCCTCGGCGCCTAGCACTCGCAGCTCGGCCTCGGCCATTCCTCGTTCGGCATCGTCCGCATGCTCGGCGTCATCGGCATCGGCGCTGTCGCTTTTGGAAGACAGGGGCTGGCTGAGCTTGCAGCCGTCGCGGTAGAGGGCGTTGGCCTTGAGGCCGAGTTCCCACGAGAGGCGGTAGGCGCCGGCGATGTCCTCGACGCTCGCCTCGTTGGGGAGGTTGATGGTCTTACTGATGGCGCCGGAGATGAAGGGCTGGGCCGCGGCCATCATGCGGATGTGGCCCTCGGGCGCGATGAAGCGCGTGCCCGTCTTGCCGCAGCGGTTGGCGCAGTCGAAGACGGGCAGGTGGGCGTCCTTGATGTGCGGGGCGCCCTCGATGGTCTGCGTGCCGCAGATGACGCGGTTGAGCTCGTCGATCTGCGCGCTGGTCAGGCCGATGGCCTTGAGCAGGTTGAAGGACGGGTTGGCCTTCACTTCCGCGGCCTTGAAGCCGAGGCGCTCGACGGCCGCGTCGCCAAGCGTCCAGATGTTGAAGGCGAAGGGCAGCTCGAAGACACCGGGGAGCGCCGCGGTGATCTTCGCGATGTCTTCATCGATGAGCCCGCGATCGCGCAGGTATGCCTCGAACGTCCCCGCCTTGCCGGGCATGGGCACATCGAGGCTCAGGGCGCCGAGGACGTGGCGGAGCACGTCGCGGATCTCGTCCTCCGCGTAGCCGAGGGCGGCGAGCGCCGGGCGGACGGAGGCGTTGGCGATCTTGAAGTAGCCGCCGCCGGCGAGCTTCTTGAACTTCACGAGTGCGAAGTCCGGCTCGACGCCGGTGGTGTCGCAGTCCATCAGCAGCCCGATGGTGCCGGTGGGGGCGATCAGCGTGGTCTGAGCGTTGCGGTAGCCGTGCTGCTCGCCGAGGGCGAGCGCCTCGTCCCACGAGGCGCGGGCGGCGTGGAGCAGATCTGGCGGGCAGAGGGTCTCGCTGACGCCCATCGG
>JBICHM010000083.1:0-8348 GCA_043101835.1 Phycisphaerales bacterium
CGGTCGGGCGGATGGTCGGCATCGCGCTGGCCAGCGCCGCCGTCGTCGGCGGGTTCGGCGCGCTGACCTCGCTCCTGGCCCGGCCCGACCGGCAGGGCGACGAGGCCCTCAGCGTCCCTGGGAACCGTCATGCGAGCCTCGCTCCCGACGCGACCGGCGCGTCTCTTCGCGATTGAGCGCCATCGCGGCGCGGATGAAGTTCAGCCCCCCGCCGAGGATTCCGACGATCGCCCCGACGAGCGTGGCCGTTGGGTAGGTGCCCCACCAGCGGTCGAGCAGCCAGCCGATGAGCCCCATGCCGACGATCCCGCCGGCCAGTTCGGCCCCCATGCCGCTGATGCGCCACATGCGGCGCTTCATATCGGCCTCGATCTCCGCGGGGGTGCGTCCCCGGTCGGGTGTGGGCATGGTCGGGGCTCCGGACGGCGCAAAGGGTTCCAGCAAACCGCCTCAGACGCCGATCGTATGGTTTGTGGGGAGGCTCGACACCCGGCCTGCGCTCCGGCGCCGCGGGAGCAGCCATGACGGCTCGCATCGAACAGGACCACCAGCGCTTCCGCCAGATCATCCGGGGGCGCATCCGGCGCGACCTGAAGCGCTTCATCTCGCGCGGCGAGCTGATCGGGCGCGAGGGCAAGCGCTTTGTCAGCATCCCCGTCCACGACATCGACATCCCCCACTTCCGTTACGGCGACAACGCCGGCGGCGTCGGCATGGGCGAGGGTGAGGAGGGCCAGAGCGCCGGTCAGCCCGGCGACGGCCAGACCCCCGGCGGCGAGGAGGAAGGGCGCCACATCCTCGAAGTGGATATCACCATCGAGGAGCTCGCCGACATCCTCGCCGAGGAGCTCGAACTCCCGCGCATCAAGCCGCGCGGCGAACACCGGCTGACCACCATCAAGGACAAGTACTCCGGCATCCGCACCACCGGGCCGGAATCGCTGCGTCACTTCAAGCGCTCGTACAAAGAGGCGCTGCGCCGGCAGATCGCGCTGGGCGAATACGACGCCGAAAACCCGGTGGTGATCCCGATCCGTCGCGACCTGCGCTACCGCTCGTGGAACGAGGTGAAGGCGCCGCAGAGCAACGCGCTGATCGTGTACATGATGGATGTCTCCGGCTCGATGGGCGGCGAGCAGAAGGAGCTTGTGCGCCTGCAGGCGTTCTGGATCGACACCTGGCTTCGGCGCAACTACGAGGGCGTCGAGAGCCGGTACATCGTGCACGATGTTTCGGCGCGGGAGGTCGACAAGGAGACCTTCTACACCCTGCGCGAGGACGGCGGCACGCGCATCAGCAGCGCCTACCAGTGCTGCGACAACCTCATCGCCGACCACTACGACCCCCTGGCGTGGAACATCTACTGCTTTCACTTCTCCGATGGCGACAACTCGTCGGAGGCCGACAACCGCAAGTCGGTCGAGCTGCTGCGCGAGCGCCTCCTGCCGATCAGCAACATGTTCGGCTACTGCCAGGTCGCCAGCGCCTACGGCAGCGGGCATTTCATCAACGTGCTGCACGAGTCCTTCCCGCACAGCGCGCCGGACGCCCCGAACCCCGGCCCCGACGACCCGCTCCTCGTCACCAGCCGCATCAACGGGCGCGACGACATCATGGAGTCGCTGCGGACCCTCTTCGCTCCCGGTCGGTAACGCGGACTCCTAGCATCCCGCGGCCCCCGGGCGGCGAATCCGCGTTCCCGGGATGTGAGGAGCGGCTTTGGTCTTTCTGTTGATGTACGCGGTGGCGATCTGGGCGGTGGCGGTGGTCTACCGCCGTCGCTGGCTGTCGTTCGTCGTCGTCATCGCAGCGCTGCTGCCGGTCGCCCTCGCAACCCACCTGACTGTCCGGTACACCGCAAAGCGGGCCGAGCAGGCGGCGATCACGGGCACTACCGCGGTGGGCGGCGCGTCGCTCCGCGGCGAGACCTGGCTCTACCCGGTCGGGGCCGCCTACGGCGGGCTGATCCTGGGTGTCGGGCTGCTGATCGCCGTGCAGCCGCGCACGGTCGCCGTCGAAGAGCCCTGCCCGGTCTGCGACTACGAGCTGAAGGGTGTGACCGCCGGGACCTGTCCGGAGTGCGGCCACGATCGGGCGATGCCGGCGCGGGCGTTCCGTCCGGCCCCCGCCGCCTCGCCCGTTGCGCCACCCGACGACGAGCAGACGCAGGCGGCGCGCGATCACCTGCGACACGCGCTCGCCGAGCGCGAACGGGACCGACGGCGCGACGATGCGCTCGACCGTGGCCTCAGGCCGCCGCGCGGGCGCGCATCGCTCGATCCGTCAGGGTGAGCGCGCTGACGATCACGGCGCCCGCGATCGCGGCGATGGCCATGTCGGACCACGTCGCCCCGCCGGCGCGGCCGGCGTCCTCCAGCATCACGCGCATCGGCTGACGCAGCGCGCCGATCATCAGGCCCGTCAACGCCGCCATCGTCAGGTCGTGCGCCCGCATCAGCAGCCAGCCGATCGCGCGGCTGAAGAGCACCAGCCCAAGCAGCACGCCGATGTTGAAGACGCCGAGCAGCACGATGTCATTCGTCACCGTGCGCCCGCTCAGGGCGTCGAGCGGGTCGGGCTGGCGACCGACGAGTTCGAGCCCGAAGTGCACGATGCGGCTGATCGCGCTGAGCACCGCGTGGTATTGCCCCAGGAAGAGCAGCAGAAAGGAGCCGCTGACGCCGGGCAGCATCATGGCGCTGATCGCGATGACGCCGCAGACGAAGAGCCAGGCGAGGGGCGCGGGCGTCTCGCCGAAGATGACGACCGGCCCGGATCCGGACGCGAGGTCGAGCACGGCCTGCTCGTTGGTCAGGATCGTCGCGGCCGAGGCGCCGGGGTCTTCAATGACGCCGCGCGGGTCGTAGACGGCGACGCGCTCGATCGCGCCGGCCGGAAGCAGGGCCGCGGCTTCGAGCACCGCGTCCACATCCTGCGCCGTGCGCACCTTGCTCGGATAGAGCGCAGTGGCGCCGACCACCTCGGCCCCGACCGGCGAGGCCGGGCGCAGGTTCGGCCCCTGGGGCTGGAGACCGACGAGCCAGAAGGCGCCGACCGCCGCGAGAACGAGCGCAATCCCGTGACGCCAGGAACGCGACTTCATTTGCGCGAACGGAATCCACGCGCTCGCGCCGATCAGCCCGAAGAAGAAGGCGTAGGTTGCGCCCGGGCGCGACTCCATCATGCCGGTGATCAGCCCGCTCATGGTGGCGACGGCTGTCGAGACGCCCAGCCCGATGGGAATGAGCGTCAGCCAGTGCATGGCGAGAAAATCGCGCGCGGCGGCGCGGAGCTTGCCTTTGGCCAGCGGCGCGAGGAAGGCCGGCGAGAGTGAGCGGAGCGCATCGATGAAGCGCTGGTAGATGCCGGTCACGAGGGCGATGGTGCCCCCGCTGACCCCGGGCACGACATCGGCCGCCCCCATCGCGAACCCGCGGAGGAAGAGGCCGATCACGTCGGCGATGCGGCGCGTGGGGGTTGGAGGGGCGTCTTCAGGGGGCATAAGTGGCCGGAGGATATCGGCGATGCGTCTCCGGTACTCTTCCACCATGCGCATTCTCGTCACCGGCGGCGCCGGGTACATCGGTTCCCACGCGTGCAAGCGTCTGCTCGGCGCGGGGCACACGGTCGTTCTCCTCGACAACCTCGACCGCGGCAATCGCGGCGCCGCGGAGGCGGTGCTCGCGATGGGCGACGACAAGGCGTCCTTCGTCGAGGGCGATATCGCCGACCGGCCGCTCGTCGAGGCGACCCTGCGCGAACACGGCGTCGACGCCGTCATGCACTTCGCCGCGCTTGCGTATGTGCGCGAGAGCGTGCACGAGCCGCTGCGCTACCACCGCAACAACACGGCGGGCTCCATTGCGCTTCTGGAGGCATGCGACGCTGCGGGGATCGACCGCTTCGTCTTCAGCAGCACCTGCGCCACCTACGGCGAGCCCGACCCGTCGCTGATCCCCATCGCCGAGACCTGCGCTCAGCGCCCGATCAACCCCTACGGCTGGTCGAAACTGCATGTCGAGCGCATCCTCGCCGATTACCAGGCGCATCGGCGCCAGGAGGGCAGGCCCTTCGCCTACGCGGCCCTGCGGTACTTCAATGTCGCCGGGTCCGACCGTGAGGGCGCGCTGGGCGAGCACCACGAGCCCGAGACGCACATCATCCCCATCGCGATCCACGCCGCCCTCGGGCGCCGGCCGGGCATGACCGTCTTCGGGACCGACCTGCCCACGCCGGACGGCTCGTGCGTGCGCGACTACATCCATGTCGAGGATCTCGTGGACGCGCACGCCGTCGTGCTCGAGGCGCTCAATCCGCTGGTCGAGGAGCGCACGCGCCTGATCTACAACCTCGCGATCGGGCGAGGCTACAGCGTGTTGGAGATCGTCGAGGCGGTGCGCCGCGTGACGGGCGCGGACTTCCCTGTCGAACACGCGCCGCGCAACCCCGCTGACCCGCCGACGCTGCTGGCCGACCCATCGAAGATCCGGCGCGACCTCGGCTGGAATGCGTCCATCACCGATCTCGACGAGATCGTGCGCACGGCGTGGCGGTGGATGCGGGCGCACCCAAACGGGTACTAACGCCCGTCAGAACGGGAACATCACACCGACATAGAAGGTCGCGAAGTCGCGTCCGCCGTTCTCATCGCCGCCGGCGGTGCGCGCGTTAGAGATGTGTTGCCAGCGCAGCCCGCCGATGAGGCGATTGTCGCCATCGCCCAGCCGGTGCGTGAAGCCAACGCCGGCGGTGGGCGTGAAGTTGTACTTCGTGCCGTCGAAGGGCACATCCTCATCGGTGAAGAGCATGCCGACGCCGGCGGAGGCGAAGACCGACCAGTCCCGATCTTCCTCGTCCATCAGGAAGTGCCAGCGGAAGAGCACGCCGGCGCTGGCGCCGGGGGTGTCCTCGGCGCCGTCCTGATCGATCCCCCACCCGCCGAACTCGGCGCCGACCTCGAATCGATCGGCGATGAAGGTGGTGAGCGACAGGAAGCCCTGGCCGAAGGTGTCTTCGCGTCCGACGACGAAGCCGCCGGCGACGCCCGCCGTCGCCCACCACTCGTTCGACGCGTCGCCAAAGCGCATCAGGTGGACTTCGTCCGGGGCCGCGTCGGGCGACTCCGCCTCGGGCTGGGCGACAGCCAGGGCGATCGCCTCGCGCGCATCGAAGCGGATTTCGGCGCGGTGGTCGGCGCTCGCGGCGGTCGCGCCGACTGCGCACGCAAGGAGTGGTCCCGAAAGGCGGCTGTGCATGGGCGGGAAGGTAGCCGGACGGGCGCGAGCCGTCACCCGGCGCTGCGAATGCGCGGGTCCACCACGCCGGCGAGCAGGTCCACCGCGAGGTTGAAGACGACCAGCATTGTCGCGTAGACGAGCACGACGCCCATCAGCAGGAAGAGATCGCGATTCAGCACCGCCGCGACGAAGTGCTGGCCGACGCCTGGCACGTTGAAGACGCGCTCGACGACGAAGGACCCCGTCATCGCGAAGGCCGTCGCCGGACCAAGATACGAGAGCACCGGCAGGAAGGCGTTCTTGAGGGCGTGCTTCAGCACGATGTCGCGTTCCGGCACGCCCTTGGCGCGCGCGGTGCGGACATAGTCGGACGCCATCGCCTCGATCATGCCCATGCGCGTGAGGCGCGCGATATAGGCCGCGAAGGGCAGGCTGAGCGTGAGCGCCGGCAGGATCGCATCGGCCGGCGACCCCCATGACGCGACGCGCCCCCACCCGAGCCACACCGGGAAGACGATCATCAGCAGTGTGCCCACCACGAACGACGGCAGGCTGACGCCCACGAGCGCCACGACCAGCGATGCGCCGTCGCCGACCGACCCCGGGCGCACGCCCCCCACCACCCCGGCGGTCAGCCCGATGACCAGCGCGATCGCGATCGCCAGCAGCCCGAGCGTCGCCGAGACGGGCAGCGAGCCGGCGAGGATCTCGTTCACCGTCCAGTCGGCGTAGCGCATAGAGGGCCCGAGGTCGAAGACGGGCCGGCCGCGAGGCCACTCGTCGCCGCTGATCTTCGCCGCGGCCCAGCGCAGGCCCGTCGCGCCGGCGAGGTACTCGGCGCCGAAGCGCCACGGGTTGTCGAGGTGGTATCGCTGCTCGAGCGCCTCGACGACCTGCGGCGGCGGTTGGCGCCCGTCGGCGTCCATCGCCGCGGAGCCGGGCAGCGCCCAGGCGAGCAGGAAGGTGACGACATACACCGCAAGGATCACCAGCGGCGCCTGCGCGAGGCGCAGCGCGATCGTGCGCGCCTGCGCCCGCGTCACCGGACCACCTCGATCTCGCCGAGGTACTGCACACGGCGCGGGTGCAGGCTGACGCCGCGCACGCGCTCGGGGTCGAAGAGATAGAACTGCGCGTAGCGCCACAACGGGATCAGCGGCACGGCCTCGGTCATTGTGTAGCGCTCGGCCTCCTCAAGCAGATCCATGCGGGCGCGCGGGTCGGGCTCGGCGCCGGCGCGGGCGAGCAGGTCGTCGACGACCGGGTCGCTGTAGCCACGATGGTTGTTGCCGTCGCCGGTGCGGTGGAGGTCGAGGAATGTGACGGGGTCGCCGTAGTCGCCGAACCAGCCGCCGCGCGCCAGCATGTAGTTCCGGCGGGCGAGGTCGGCCCGGTAGGTGCGGCTCTCACGGGCCACGATGCGGCAGCGCACGCCGAGGGCGTCGGCCCACATCTCCTGCAGCGCCTGGGCGATCTGCTCGTGATAGGAGCCCGTGGAGCAGAGCAGTTCGACGACGGGGAAGGACTCGCCGGCGTCGTTCTCCGGAAGACCGTCGCCATCGCGATCGATCCAGCCGGCGCCGGCCAGCTCGTCGCGGGCGCGATCGGGGTCAAAGGAGAGGCCGGAGATCTCGCGCCCTTCATCGAAACCCGGGATCGCGCCGGGCGGAACGAAGGTCGTGGCGGGCTGTTCCCCCCGCCGGCGGACGCGCTCGACGATGGCGACGCGATCGACCGCGAGCGTGAATGCGCGCCGGACTGCGCTGTCGGCGAAGGGGTTGGGCGCGCCGCCAGGCAGCGTCGGCTCGCAGTTGATGTGCCAGAAGTAGGTCCCGAAGGTCGGGAAGGCGTGGATGTCGTCACGCGCCTGCTCGAGCATGTCGCCGACATAGTCGACGAGGACATCGGTCGCCCAGTCGATGGCGCCGGTCTCGTAGGCGAGCGTCATCGTGTTGCCATCCTCGATGACGTGGCGGTCGATGGCGGCGCTGACGGCGCGCGACGGATCGTGAAACGTCTCGCTGCGCTCGAGGCGCAGGTCGCGCTTGAAGCGCCAGCGCGCCAGTTCGTAGGGCCCGCTGGTGACAAGGCGACCCGGCTTGGTCCAGCCGGGGTCGGTGCGCACGGCGCCGGTGGCGCTGTCGATTGTCGTCCACGCGTCCAGCGTCGGCGGGTGCACGGGCAGGAACGGCGCGAAGCACACCAGATCGAGGAAGTACGGCGTCGGCGCCCCGAGGCGCACCTCCAGCGTGCGGTCATCGAGTGCGCGCACGCCGACGGACGCGTCGAAATCGGCCAGCGTCTGGTCGTAGAGGTCCCGAGCGGCCTCGGGCGTGCGCTCGCTCGCCGGCAGCGCCGCGTACGCAACGAGGCGCTCGGCGCGGCGCTCGAAGAAGGCCTCCGCGCCGTCGATGCGGAAGAACAGGGTCGCGTACTGGGCGCCGACATCGGGAAGCAGCGCCCGCCGCCACGCGAAGACAAAGTCCTGCGCGCGCACCGGGTCGCCGTTGGACCATTGCGCCGTCTCACGCAGCGTGAAGGTGTAGACGAGGCCGTCGGGCGTGACGGTCCACGACGAAGCGCCGGCGGGCAGGATCTCGAAGGTGGCGGTGTCCCAGCGCGCCAGGCCCTCGTAGAGCGCGTAGCAGAGGCGCATGTCGTGCTCGAAGGAGACGCGCTGCGGGTCGAGGCTGAAGACGGGTTGGTTGTCGGCGTAGACGAGGTCCGCGCGCGGCAGCGGGCGGTCCGACAGCGTCATCAGGGCGAGCGTTGCGACGAGAAACGCGAGCGGGAGCCCGAGGCGGAGCATGCGCAGAGCCTACCCGGCGCGACCGCGCGCGTCGGGGGCTGCCGACGAGTGATTCACTCGAACTCGGCGGGATCGGCGCCGAAAGGCTGGCGCACGAGACGACCGGTCGGGCCGGCCCAGCCCTGAACGGCGACGTCGAGGGCGTTGAGATCGCGCGCCTCAAGCGCACGCCCGACGGGCTGCTCGGCGATCGTGGCGCCGCCGACGGAGACGTTCGCCAGGGCCGCGAGCGCCTCGGCGGTGCGGAGCGTGGCGTTGATCGACTCGAACTCCTCGCTGGACAGGCCGCCGAAGCCGCCGGC
>JBICHM010000084.1:0-16192 GCA_043101835.1 Phycisphaerales bacterium
GCCCGCGACATCCTCGCGGCGTGGATCCCGACGGTGAAGTAAAGAGCCCCGTGCGCGAGCACGGGGACACCCGAACGACGACACCCTGAGCGGACGACTGACCCCGAGCTCGCGCTCGGGGCTCTTTGCGTCAACGACAACCGCCCCCACATCCCTGCGGGGGCGGCGTCGTAAGTCTCTTCCTCAGGGCGGCGCCGTCCGTGGCGCGGAGTCGGCGTCAGGCGGCGATGTTCGTCGCCTGCTCGATCGCGTCCACGACCTGGCGGAACTGGAAGGGCTTCTTCAGGAAGCCGTCGAAGCCCTGGCGGCGCAGCTGGCTGGCCTGGCCGTCGGTGAGCTTGCCGCTCATCGCGATGACCTTGGTCAGCTGCAGGTCGGGGTTCTCGTGGATGAGGTCGGCGACCTTGCGCGCGTCGCCGCCGTTGACGTGCAGGTCGAGCAGGAGCACATGCGGCCGGAACTGGCCGCACTCGACGCCCGCGGCGAAGGCGTCGCCGGCGATGCGCACGTCGTACTCGGTCTCGTCCTTGATGAGGCGCTCGAGCGTGCCGAGCACGTCGGCGTCGTCATCGACGAGCAGCACGCGGATCTGGCCGGTCTGCAGCCCGTCGAGCGGGATGCCGTGGGCCTTCATGAACTTGACCAGCTGGCTGACCGGGATGCGGCGGTCCTTCGACCCCGGGATCCGGTAACCCTTCAGCTGGCCCGAATCGAACCACTTGGACACGGTGCGGGGCGCCACGTTGCAGACCTTGGCGACCTCTCCCGTGGTGAGCACATCTTTCGTGAAGGGCATGGCGGACACCTCTCTGGGGCGGCGGGCCGTCTCCGCGAGCCTCGCCTGCCGCCAGTCCATCGGGTGAATCCAGGGGCCTCTTGACGCCTGCGCCGATCTTCCGGCCTCCGACCTGTCGCGATGCCTGCGCCACCGGCGCGGCTCGTCCGGGCGGACTTGCGGGGGTCGACGCCCGATAACGCTCAGCCGCCGCTGACGGGCGGGATGAGTGCGAGCGTGTCGCCCTCGGCGAGCCGGCGCGACGGTGGGGCGTACGCCTCGTTCACGGCGAGGGCGAGGGAGGCGCGGGCCTCGGCGATCGGCGCGTGGGCGGCAGCGAGCGCGTTCAGCGCATCGCCCGCGCACGCGCCGTCGGCGACGGTGATCTCGCGCTCGCGCCATCCGAGACGCTCGGCGAGACCGGCGAAGGCGAGCACGCGGATCTTCATTGCTGCGCCTCCCATGCCCAGGGCAGGAATCGCACGCGCGCGCCGTCGTTGATGGGCGCTGCGCCCGGCGCAAGGTCGATGAGGCCGTTGGTCGGCGCGGTGTGGGCGAGATCGCCGGAGCCGCGCCAGGCGGGGGCGCGCACGCGCCCGTCGGCTTCGAGGATCGCGGGTCGGAAGGTGCGGCGCAGCGCGCTCGGCGCGACGGATTCGGCGAGTTCGTGCTCGCGCCACGGCAGCGCGGCGCCGAGGCCTGCGAGGTGGCGCACGATCGGCCAGAGGAAGAGGTGCGCCGTCGCGAGCGCGGAGACGGGGTTGCCGGGGAGGCCGATGCAGATGCAGAACGGCTCGCGGCGGAGGGCGACGAGGATGGGTCGGCCCGGGCGGACCGCCGCGCCGCGGAGGAGGGTGTCGCAGCCGATCGCGTCGAAGGCGCCGGGGAAGAAGTCGCGCTCGCCGGCGGAGACGCCGCCGACGGTGACGACGAGGTCGCTGCTCGCCGCGGCTCGTTCGACGGCGCGGCGTGTCGCGTCGCGATCGTCGGAAAGGCGATGCGCCGCGAGCACTGGTGCGCCGACGGCGGAGGCGAAGCCGCGGAGGAGCGGGAGGGCGGCGTCACGGATCTGCTCGGGGCGGAGGGCGTCGGTCGGCGTCGCGGCGTCCACAATCTCGTCGCCGCTGGTCAGCAGTGTGAGTGACGGGGGGCCGCCGCGGATTTCGAGTGTCGTGGCGCCGACGGCGCTGGCGATCGCCGGGTGGTGCGGGGCGAGTCGCGTGCCGGCGGGGACGATCGTGTCGACGGCGCGCGCATCGGCGCCCTGCCGGTGGACCGACTGCCCGGGTACAGCGGCCTCGGCGTGAATGGTGACGACGGGGTGGCCCCGGTCGGTCTGCTCGTGGGGGATGACGGCGTCGGCGTCGGGGGGGAGTGGCGCCCCGGTGGCGATGCGCACGCACTCGCCCTGCTTGATCGATGGCCCTGGCCCGGCGCCGGCGGGGGTCTCGCCGACGATGCGGAGCCGAGCGCCTTCGCGGATGTCGGCGGCGCGCACGGCGTAGCCGTCCATCTCGGCCCGGTCGAAGGGGGGCTGGTCGCGGTCGGCGAGGATCGGGGCGGCGAGCGTCGCGCCGAGGCAGAATTCCACGGCGCGCCGGCGCGCCGGAATGGCGGTGGGCAGCGCGTCGAGGACGCGCGCGAGGGCCTCGGGGTAATCGGGCAGGGGGGGCATGCGGAGGGACTGTATCGGGCCTTCCGGGGCAGTCTCGCTGGGGCGCGCCGGGGTATTCATTGACACCACCTTCGGCCCGCCGGTAGATTCGCCCCTTCGCGGCTGGGATCCGACCCCGCACCGATGCCGTATCACTGGACGCGCGGGCGGCGCAGGAGGGGGTGTCTCCCTGCACTGACCGGTTGCGAACCCCGGTTTGCGGCCTCCAGGGATCGTTCCCGAACGCGGCCCGCTATCCTTGCCCCTGCGTCGCACCGCCCGACGCCCTCAGACGACCCGGCCCGCCAGCAGAGGAATACCGATCGTGCCGATCCGAAACGCAGCGAGCGTGACCAGCCTCATCACCTGCACCCTCGCGACCCTCTCCGGGGCGGCCCTGGCCATCGATACGGCGACCCCCGCCTACGCCCAGGCCCAGAACCAGCCCACGCGCGAGCAGTTGCTCAGCGACTTCAACCACTACGTGCTGATCCGCAACGACGACCTGGCCCTCGCCAACGCCCGGGCCCTGCTCGAGCGCGGCATGGAGCCGGTGGAGTTTGTCGCGCTCATCGAGGACTCCGGTCGCGAGGCCGAGCGGTTCGAGGACGCCATCCGGCGCGCGATGGTGGTGCCGGCGCTCGAGGGCGTGTCGGGCGACCTCTTCAAGATGTTCGAGCAGGGCAAGCTCGATCGGGCGCGGGACCCGAATCAGATCGCGCAGAACATTCAGTTCCTGATCCAGAACCCGCGCGCCCGCCTGCTGGCGGCTGAGCGGCTTCGGGCCGCGGGCGAGTACGCCGTGCCGCAGCTCCTGCAGGTGCTGGTGGCGCGGTCGAACCCGGCGCTCGAGACGGAAGTGCAGCGGATCCTGATCAGCATGGGCGCCGATGCGGTGGCCCCGCTGTCGGCGGCGCTGCTCGATGTTGATCCGATTACGCAGGAGCGCTTGGCGCGCGCGCTCGGGTACATCGGCAGCCGCGCATCGCTGCCGTACCTCGCGTCGCTGCGCGACAACGCCGGCAGCGAAGCTGCGGCGACGAGTGCGCGGGAAGCGATTCTGCGCATTGCAACGGCCGACGACGACATCAACGATGTCGCGTCGCTCTACCTCGCGCTCGCGGAGGCGTACTACGCCGAGCAGACGAGCCTGACGCGCTTCCCACGGGAGGAGCACCAACTGCTGTGGAGTTTCGACCCCGGCGTCGGGCTCTTCCCGACCGCGATCCGCACGCCCGTGTTCCACGAGACGCGCGCGATGGCGCTTGCCGAGACGACGCTGGCGCTGGATCCGACGATGGAAGACGCCGCGGCGCTGTGGATCGCGTCGAACTTCTCGCGCGAGATCGACAGCCCCGCCGGCTACACCAGCCCGGCGTACGACCGCGCGCGTGATGCGAAGTACTACGCCGTCGCCAGCGGCGCCAGGATCAGCCAGATGGTGCTCGCCCGGGCGCTCGAGGACAGCGACACCCCGCTGGCGCGGCGCACGCTCGAAGCGCTGCGTCTGACCGCCGGCGGCTCGAGCATCGCCGAGGCCGGTCCGCTGACCGACGCCCTGGTGTATCCGGATCGTCGCGTGCAGTACGAGGCGGCGCTCGCGCTTGCGTCGGCTCGCCCGGCGACGCCCTTCCCGGGCGCCGAGCGCGTCGTGCCGTTGCTGGCCAGCGCCGTGCGGACCTCCGGCGACCGATTCGCCGTCGTCATCGCTCGCGCTCCTGAGGAGCAGCAGCGCCTCAACGATCTGCTCAGCGGGATGGGCTTCACGGTGCTCGCGCCGGCGTCGACGCTCTCGGGTGTCGCGACGGCGGTGGCCGAGGCGCCCGGCGTCGATCTGGTCGTGACGAGCCTCGCCCCCGGGGCGACGCGCGAGACGATCGCCGAGGCCAGCGCCGACCCGCGCCTCCGCGCGGCGCCGCTGCTGGCGCTGCTGCCCGGTGACGAGCAGATCGAACTCTTCTTCCAGACGAACACGAATGAACGGATCGCGGCGGTCCGCGCCGGCGTGAACGATCAGCAGTTCGCGCAGGCCGTCGAGGACGTGTCGGAGCGCGCTCTCGGCCCCGCCGTCGGCGCCGACGAGGCGTACACCTACGCGTACGATTCGCTCTCGTCGCTGCGTGACCTGGCGGTCAGCGGCGGCTCGGTGCTCGACCCGCTCGACGCCGCCCGCTCGCTCGTGATCGCCCTCGACGAGATCGGCGACACCGATCTGCGCTACGGCGTGGCAGATGTGCTCAGCAACCTCAACAGTCAGTCGGTGCAGCAGGCGCTGATGACCGCGGCGATGGACGAGGAGGGCGACACGCGCGTCGACATGCTCGACCTGGTCGCGCACTCGGCCAAGCGCTTCGGCAACATGCTCGACCGGCGCCAGATCGCGTCGCTCGGGCGTCTGGCCAGCGAGGGCGGCGATGACGAGGCGACCGCCGCCGCGGCGCTGCTCGGCGCCTTGAACCTCGACGATCGTGACCTGGCGACGCTGATCCTCGAAGGCTGAGTCGCTCGACAACCTGACCAACAGAAAACGCCCCGGAGCGGCTCGCGCTCCGGGGCGTTGTTCATTGGTCGGTTCTGATGGTGAGGCTCAGGAGGCCTCGGCGCGCGGGTGGGCGTCGTCGTAGGCGTCGCGCATGCGCTGGGCGGTAAGGTGGGTGTAGATCTGCGTCGTCGAGAGCGACTGGTGGCCGAGCAGCTCCTGCACGCTGCGCAGGTCGGCGCCGTTCTCGAGCAGGTGCGTCGCGAAGGAGTGACGCAGCGTATGCGGGCTGATCGAAGGGTCGAGGCCGACGGCGCGGAGGTACTTGTCGAGCTTGCGGCGCACGCTGCGGCTGGAGATGCGCCCGCCGTGCTTGTTCAGGAAGAGCACGCGTTCGCGACGATCGGGGGCCCAGCACTCACGGAAGCGCGGGTCGCGCTGCACCATCTGCACATAGTGGCGGATGGCGCGGAGGGCGTGGGAGCCGAGCGGGACGAGGCGCTCCTTGCGCCCCTTGCCGCGAACGAGCAGGGCCTCGCCGGTCTCGTCGAGGTCCTCGAAGGTGAGGTCGACGATCTCGCTGACCCGGATGCCGGTCGAGAAGAGGGTCTCGAGCATGGCGCGGTCGCGGGCGCCGAGGACCTCGTTGTCGTCGGGCGCGGCGAGGAGGCGCTCGATCTGCTCGAGGCTGACGACCTTGGGCAGACGCTTGGCCTGCTTGGGCGTGCGGATGAGCGTCATCGGGTTCGCGTCGACAAAGGAGCGCTTGTGCGCCCACTTGTAGAAGGATCGCAGCGTGGCGATCTTGCGCGCCATCGTGGCGGTGGAGTACTGCTGATCGGCGAGGTGGACGAGGAAGCCGCGCACCATCTCGACCTGCGCGTGGCAGATGACACTGGTGATGGTGCCGTTGGGCGTCGTGGCCTGGCCGTTCATGCGCGTCTGGAAGGCGGCCTGCTCCTTCGAGGGGTCGGGCTGGAGGCCGGTGTCCTCGATGAGGAAGGCCAGGAACTGGCGCAGGTCGGCGCCGTAGCACTTGGCCGTGTAGGGGCTGAAGTGCCGCTCCTCGGTGAGGTACGACTGGAACGCTTCGATGATGGGCAGGCTGGTCATGAGTGGTTCCCGATCCGGGTCGCCGCGTCGGGTTGCGGCGAGGACGACATGAAGTGCGCGGCGCCGGTTCGGTCCGCGACGAGACCTTGCAGTTCTGATCCGATGCACGAGCCGAGGGCGTGGGCGAGTACTGCGGCGTCAAACCAGTCGAACCCGTCGTCCGCTTCGGCGAGTCGGGCGGCCTCGTCGAGCAGCGCCGGCTCTTCGCCGGGCGCGCACGCGAAGCGCCAGGTGTGCCCACGCTTGATGAGCGTGACCTCGCGTCGTGCGTCGTTCGAGTCGATCTGGACGGACATGCCGCCTTCGCCTCCCACTTGCCTGGCGTGTCGCCGGGGTCGGGAGGGGGGAGGCGGGGCGGTCAGTCCGCGTCGGCCAGTGTCCTGGCGACTCGGATCCGCTCCGCGTCCAGCAGCCGCTCCGTCAGCCGGTGGCACGCGAACTCGGTGAACAGCGACATGCTCGCTTGATAGCGTTGCCAGCCCATGGCGGATTCGGGGTCGTGCCGGCCCGACGCGTAGTCACGCAGGCGCATGAGCACCTCGTGGTTCGACGCGTCGAGATGGTCGGCGACGCTGCTGACCGGGGTGGTCGGGCTCGACCGCGTCGGCAGCGTGTAGTCGGTGGTGGCAGCCTGCAGGGCGCGGGGGTCGACACCGGGCGTTCGGGCCGCGGGCGCCCGCATCTCGTCGCGCAGGACGAACAGCGAGAGCGCGAGGCCGATCTTCGGGGGTTCGTAGGGGTCCCACGCGGTGATCGATCCGGCGATGACGGCGTCGGCCCCGAGCAACTGGGCGACCTGCACCGCGCTGGCGGGGGAATCGATGGACTCGATGCCCAGCGAGCGCATTGCCTCGATGACCCGGTTCACCGGGATGGCGTCGAGGCCGGCGGTCTGCTGCACCTGCGCGACGAGGGCGTCGGACACGAGCAGCGGGTCTGCATCGGTCGTGCCCGATTCATTCGCCATCGGCGCGACCGCCCAGAGGAAGTCGGCGCCGGCGGCCGGGTAGGGGCTCGTCAGCGTGCGCGGGGCGTGCAGTTTCTCCGATGCGCAGCCGGCGAGCGACAGCGCAGGGAGGAGGATCGCGATCACGAAGCCGAGCGCACGGTGGCGTGCGCGCCGGCTGGTGAGCATGTCGTGTTCGGTTGCCATGGCGTCCTGCCGTTCGGGCCCGGGCTCCGCCGGGCGAATCGAAGTGGCCGCCTTGTGGTGCATCCCTGCCGGCGGCCCGGCGCCCCGTCCGTGGGGCGTCCGTGCGAAGCGCCGGTGTCGGCTTTCGCCGACCCCGAGCGCGAGGAGGTCGTCTGTCTGTTCAGCGGTCCGGGTTGACCTCGGCCAGGCCCCGCTCGTTGTTCTCGGGGCCGGGCTGCTCCCGGGCGCCGGCGAAGTTCTCATTGGCTGATCGGCCGCTGGCGACGATCGCCTGCAAAGGCCGGACCGACCAGATGTTGTCCCGGCCCGAGCGGTTGCTGACGAAGAAGATCTCGTTGGTCCCCGACCAGGTCGGCGAGAGATTCACGAACGAGCCGCCCGTCAGGTTGGCCCGGCCGGTGCCGTCGAGGTGGGTGATCCAGATGTCCGCGTACCGGGGCTGCTCGCCGTAGGCGTGCGTCGGGTTCGGGATCGTCGCAAAGGCGAGGAAGGAGCCATCGGGCGACCACGTGGGGTTCACGATCGCGGCGACCGGGCTCGAGGCGATCTCCGTCGGGTTCATCGCCTGGCTGTTCTCGAAGTCAACGGTCCAGACGCTGAAGAAGCGGTCGCCCTGCTCGCGCGAACGCTGGAAGGCGATCTTGTCGTCCACCGGGCTCCACTCGGGGAAGAGGCCGTAGCCCAGGAAGGTGCGGACGCCGGGGTTGTTGGACTCGACGACCCACAGTTCCCACTTTCCCGAGACCTCGCCGAGTCGGCAGAAGGCGATGTGCTTGCCGTCGGGCGACCAGGTCGGGTGCAGCTCGTGCGAGGCGTCGCTGGTCAGCTGGACGGCCTGGCCGCCCTCGCTGTTCATGACGTAGAGATCCCACGAGCCGGCGCGATCGCTGGCGAAGGCCACGCGCGAGCCGTCGGGGCTGATGGCGGGCATCACGTCGTTGGCCGGGTCCATGGTCAGCTGCGTGATCGCGCGACCGTCGGTCGGCTTGCGGTAGATGTCCGCGGTGCGGCTGTGCTGCGTGCTCGAATAGACGAGCATCGAGCCGTCGCGGCTGACGACGGGGTCGAAGTCGCTGCCCTCGAGGGCGAAGGAGATCTGGTGAAGGTTCTCCGCCTGGCCATCGGCGGGACGGGCGCTGATCTCGCCGAGGTTTCCGGGGAGTTCGCCGTAGATGTTCACGCTCGGCGCGGGCTGCTGGTTGCTGGCTGCGACAACGCCGCGCCAGGCCTCGGGCCGGGTGTTCTCGATCGCCCAGAAGGCGTCGGCGCTCGGCGCGGCCGGCTCGGGCGTCGCGACGAGATCGATCGGCGGGGGGGCGATGGTCGCCTGGCTGTCGGCGTCGCTGCGTTCGTTGGTGGTGCTCGCGCATCCGGCGGCGAGGCCGACGGGCACGATCGACAGGGCGACGAGGCGGGCGATGGTGGTGCGGCTGCGCTGCATGGGGACGCGTCTCCGGCGGGCGCGTCGGCCGCCCTCGGGCGCCGGCGCGCTGATCAGAAGGTTGAACCCGCGGCGACCGGCTCCGCCGGCGTCAGGCCGCGCCCGGGATCCACACCGGCTCCAATCGAGCCAGCGTCAATCCGGCGGGGAGACGCTCCGCGTCGCCCCCGTTATCGGGCCGCTACCGGGGCTCGCTTGAGGCGCACCTGCGCCGCGTGCGATCCCGGAGCATCCGACACGGCACTCCAGATCGGACCTTCCGCCGGCCCGGATAAGCAAAAAGCACGCGCGTGACGTCGCCAGTCCGGTTATGCGGGGACCTCCCCCGCCTGGTCAGGTGGACGGGATCGGTGGACAGGGCGCTGCTTCACCCGGAAGATCGGCGTCGATGCCCGAACCAGACCTCACCTCAGCGGCGGACCCTGCCGAGCGGCGCGCCGTCGTGCTGCGCTCCGGCGGGCTCGACAGCGCCGTGGCGCTCGCGATGGCCCGTCGGGATGGACGCTCGTGCGTCGCGCTCTCCTTCGACTACGCCCAGCGCCATCGCGTGGAGCTCAATGCCGCGCGCCATGTCGCCGAGGCCCTGGGCGCGGAGCGCCATGTGATTCTGAACCTCGACCTGCGCCCGATCGGCGCCAGCGCGCTCACGGCCGACATCGCGGTGCCGAAGGACCGCCCGGAGGAACAGCTCGAGGCTGCGGCGGCGGGGGACGACATCCCCGTCACCTATGTGCCGGGGCGCAACCTGATCTTCCTCTCCTGCGCCGCGGCCCTCGCAGAGGCGTCGGAGTGCGCCGAGGTGTGGATCGGCGTGAATGCGATCGACTACTCCGGCTATCCCGACTGTCGGCCGGCGTTCATCGAGGCGTTTCAGCACGCGGCGGAGCTGGCGACGCGCGTCGGCGTCGAGGGGCGCCCGGTCCAGATCCGCACGCCGCTGGCGACGATGACGAAGGCCGACATTGTGCGCGCGGGCGTGGAACTCGGCGTTGATCTGTCGCTGACGCACTCCTGCTACGACCCGACGGCGCAGGGGCGGGCGTGCGGGCACTGCGACGCGTGCCTGCTTCGTGCGCGGGGGTTTCGCGAGGCGGGGCGCCCCGATCCTGCCCTCGAGCCCGGCTGATGGCCGATGCAGTGCCGGAAAAGGGGGGTGAATCACGGGGTTTCCCGCGTATACTCTCCCGTGCAGGAGCCTGAGAGAGACACGCTTCCGGAGGCGCTTCGTATGGCACGCGCCAATCGAGAGCCGGTCCAAGCGGCGTCACGCCGTCGCGGTGGCTTCACCCTCGTTGAACTGCTCGTGTCGATCAGCATCATCGCGGTGCTGATCGGGATTCTGGTGCCGGTGCTGGGCAAGGCTCGGAATGCGGCGCGGAGCGCCGTGTGCATCTCGAACCTGCACCAGCATGGCGTCGCCTGGCTGAGCCTGCTCGAGGATCAGCGCTTCTTCCCGTTTGAGCGTCCGAGCGATCTGTCCGTGGACGCCCGCCTCGATCACCGATGGGACTGGGGCGGTGTGAACTGGTACGGGGACGACTCGGGCATTTCGTCGGGCAGGTATGTCCTCTCGAGCCGGCCGCTGAACCCGTACTACGACGCGCCGAAGAACAACCGGTTCCACACGCCGGTGTTCGAGTGCCCTTCCGACGACGGGCTTCGCTACGCGCCCAACGAGCCGTACTTCAGCGACGACGATGTTCGCGGGCTCAGCGACGCTGCCGATCCGACGACCGTCTACGGCATTCGCGGCACGTCGTACATGGCGAACGACTGGATCTGGGTGAAGCCGGGGTCGCGTATCGGGTACGGCGGTCTCATCCGAAGCAACGATCCCGAGCGTCAGCCGCCGGGGTTCACGACGAAGAACTCGATGGCGTCGGTCACCGATCCCTCGCGGTTCATTGTGGTCGGCGACGCCGGTCCGTTCGAAGCCGGACGGATGGGGAAGGACCGCTTCTACAAGATCTACGCGAACGGTCGCGCCTTTGACGGCAGCTGGGCCTATTCCTGGTGGCACGGCTACCAGCGCGGGCAGATGGCCTTCCTTGATGGCTCGGCTCGCGCGGTCGAGATCACGCCGAATCGCGGGTCCACCGGCACGTACATGTGGTGGATGAACCCCGGAAAGCACCTGCTCGACGATGGCTCGGCGACGGTCGCCATCTTCGGCGCCGGGTCGCGCGGCTGGGACCCGCGCTCGTACGGATCTTCCGGCGAGGAAGAGGACGACGACTAAGCGTCAGCGCCGGATCGGCACGCGCAGGCGCCGACCGTCGGTGTGCTCGATCACCACTTCTCGCGCGGCTTCGTGCACTTCAGCGAGCGCCCAGCCGTCGTCGAGTTCCTGTCCGACGCGCAGCGCGGCGCCGTTGATGACGGCGATGGGCGAGCCGGCGCCGGAGAGGATCGCGCTGACCTGGAATGAGGGCGTCGGGAGCGCGGGAGTCTCGATTTGCGTCGGCGTCTCGTCGATGACTTCGTCGCGGAGTGTGCCGGGGGCGTAATAGAAGGGGGTCGTCGGCGCGGGCTCACCGGCCTGCGCCGCAGCGCCCGCGATCGCGTCGCGTTCGGCCTCGGTGGGCTTGGGCGCGCGACGGATCGATTGGGTCGCAATGTCGGGTTCTGCGATCGCGGTGGAGGCGTCGGCGACGGCGGGGCCGCCGAAGGGATCGAGCACGCGCACGCCGACGAGCGCGATGAAGGGCGACGCTGCGGCGAGCAGGCCGAGCGTCCGGATCCGGCCCGGGGTGATCTGCATCATGACGCGTCCTCCTCCGGCGCGTTGGCTTGCGCTTCGCGCAGAAGCGCCTCAGCTTCGCCGAGGTCGAAGGCGTAGTGGAGCGTGCGGATGGTGACGCGCAGCGTCGGGCGTCCGCCCTGGGGTTCCGGCTCGACGGAGAACCCGGTGACGCGCGTGTAGCCGGCGTCGTGCTGCAGGCGGTCGATGAACGAGACGATCGCCGGGAAGGTGGCGACCGCGCTGATCTCATAAGCCTGCGCGCGGACATGGTCGTCGGACATCGCGCTACCGCCGGAGGCGGGCTCCATCCGGTCGATCTGCACGGCGCACTCGCTGGCGATGGTGGTCACGGCGCCGTAGACGCGGAGCTGGTCGGCGCCGCGGGCGCTCTCGTCGGCGATCTCGCGGGCGCGCCGGCGCATCTCGCTGAGCGTCGCGGCTTCGCCGACGCCGAGCGGCGTCGGGTTGACGACCTCGTTCAGTCGCGCCTGGGCCGCCTGGACGGCGCGCTGCGCGCGTTCGGCGCGCTGGCGCACGGGTTCGCCCGCCACCAGGTGCAGCCCGACGACAGCGCCGGCGACGATGACGCCGAGGCTGACGAGATCGCGGAGCGCGTTGCCCGATGGGGCGCTCATGGCGCGTCCTCCTCGATCGAGCGCGGCAGGCCGACGAGCGCCACCGTGATCTCGAACTGGCGGGCGTCGCCAGTTGCGGTGCGGATGCGTTGCGTGGCGCCGAGGGTGACACCGCTGGCGAACGGAGAGCTCTCGAGGGATCGCGCGTATGCGCTGATCGCGGCGCTGGCGTTCCGGCCGTCGGTCTCGAGCGCGTGCCCGCGCAGGGTGGCGACCATCTCGCCGGAGCGCGTATCGGCGAGCACGTGCGTCAGCCGGATGCCCTCGGGCGCGCGCCTCGCGCTGTCGTACATCCACGAGCTCCACGGCGCGCGACGGCTGAGGCGCTCGTCGATCCGTGCCTCGGTCGTGCGGAGCGCGAGGCGGTGCTTGGCGAGCCGCTCGCGTGTGGTCTCGAGGTGCTCGGCCTGTCGAAGCGATGGCTTCAGCGATCGCATCTGGCTCTCGGCGCTCGCGGCGGCCTGCAGGTGGAGCGCGGCCTCGGCGCCGACGAGGATCGCCGCCGCGACGCCGCCGCCGATCAGCGCGCGACGCGTCGCGCGAACCGCCGCGGCTTCGAGGCGAGCCTGCGGAAGCAGGTTCAACACTGGGTAGGGGGGCGCGACATCGCTGATGATGGCGCAGGCGTCTTCCGGCGCCTGGGCGGCGGGGGTGCGCAGGGCTGGCGCTTCGGCGCCGACGAATCGCTCCGTGTGCTCCGCCAGCAGGTCGGGCAACCGGGGCACGAGCGCGCCGGGGCCGACGATCCGGATGCCGACGGCCTGGTGCTCTTCGCGCGTGAGGCCGAAGCGGAGCGACTGCTTGATCTCGACGAAGAGGCGCTGCAGCACCGGCTGGATGGCGGGGAGCACATCGGCGCCGTGGAGCCCGCGGTCGGTGTCGATGACATCGCGCGCATCCGGGACGCCACGCTCAAAGAGGAAGCGCAGGGCCGCGCGGCGCGGGTGCTCGGCCTGCTCGCCGGCGGCGAAGAGGCGCGAGAGCGGTTCGGTCATCGTGGCGATGCCGACCTCGATCGTCCGGACGAGTCGCAGGCGCCCCTCGACGCCGACGGCCAGGCTCGAAGCGTGCTCGCCGATGCGCACCCATGCCTCGGGCACGGCGGTCGCGTTTGCGAAGGCGCGCGTGGCGACATTCGTGATGGCGACGGCTTCGCTGGGGAAGACGCGCTGCGCTGCGGCGCCATTCCGCTCGAGCCAGTCGATCAGCATCATCGTCGACTCGGCGCGATCGGCGACGCCGATGGCATGCGAGAGCGGGGGGTCGCCCGAGGCGTCGCGCCCGAGATCGGCTACACACGCCGGATTGGTCAGTAGGTCGAAGGACGCGGCCTCGGCGATAGCCAGGCGCGCCGCCTCGCGGGCGCTCGCCGGGCGCCCCGGGGCCCCGACGACATCCATCGCCACCTGCGACGCCGTGTAGAGCAGCGTGACGCGGGGCCTCGAGACACCCATCGACTCGAAGAGCCCGACCAGCGGCGCATCGAGCGGGCGCAGGGCGTGCTCCCAAGATTGCGTCCAGCGAGACTGGTCAAGGAGCACCGACCGCGATTCGCGCACGCCGCCGGCTCCGAGGAGCGCGCAGGTCAGGCGCGTCGGGGAGAGTTCCAGGATGACCGATGTGCGTCGCACTGGAGGCTGAAGTTCCTGATCTGCGCGCCGGGAATGGGTCGTTCTCGGGCCGACATCGGCGTTCGCGCCGGGTGGCTTGCGTGCGGTGGCGGGTCCGCCGGGGGTTATGCGGGTCAGCGGGCGGTCACCTCGATGCGACGCCTCGCCTCACCGGCTCGCCCCTCGACGATGAGGGTGTAGGGAGCGGAGGATTCATCGAGGGGGTCGATCACGACGCCCTCGGCGCCGCTGGGGAAGGAGATCGTGCCCGTCAGCGGGTTGCTCGGATCTCGCTGGCGCCGGTCGATCGCCGCCTCGACAGCGCTCTCGGCGGCATAGAAGGCCCGGAGCGAGTCGAATCGCAGCGCATTGAGACGGGCGTCGTCGGCGCCGGCGTCGACCGCACTAAGCGTCGCGAGCGCAAGGACGCCGAGCATGACGACGCTTGCCACGAGGATCGTGCCTCGCCTTGTTGTGCGCTTTGCGCTCATTCCAGGCCCTCCGCAACACGAAGGAAAACGATCGTCCGCAGCTCGAAGCCGTCAACGGTGAGGCGGATCTCGATGCGCTGCGTCGCATCAGGATCGGACTGGGTGTCGGTGACGCCGTCGCCGGCGCGGTAGCGGAGTTCGAAGGACTCGACTCCTGCGCAGAGGGGCGCGGCGGCGCCGCCGGCGGGCGTGAGCCACAGCGTCGTGCCGAGCAGTTCGACCTTGGCGCCGTCGATGCGCGTGACCGTGTCGGCGCCGGCGACGGTGATGCCGGGCGCCGGCTCGCCCTCGATGGCGGGGGGGCATTCGCGCAGGAGGCGCACGGTTCGCTCGAGCGCGTGCCCGGCGCGCTCCGAGGCGTCGCGCTGTGTCGCGGCGCGCCGGTGGGCGCCCGCTGCCTGCAGCGCGACGGGGGAGATTACGGCCGCGAGCGTCGCGAAGATGACAATCACACCCATCAGCTCGATGAGCGTGAAAGCGCGATCGCGTTGGCGTGCGATGCGCATCATCGCGCTCGCACCATTCTGCTGAGCGTGAGCGACTGTGCGCCGCGCGCTCCCGGCCATGACGCGTCGACGGACACGATGCGGAACCGGTCGTCCGAGCCGGTCACCGTGCCTTCGTGGCCGACCAGCGGGCCGATGGTGATGTCAAACTCGATTCCCGCCGCATCGGCGAAGGTCTCGAGGTCCGTAAGTCGGGCGCGCAGGCCGTCGACGGCGCCGTCGATGTAGGCGGCGCTGTCGGCGAGGGCGTCGAAGCCGAGGTCGGGATCGGCGGAGGCGACGTCCGCGGCGATGGTCTCGAGGACCGCGCCGGCGACCCACATAGCGCGCTCAGCGCCTGCGCTGCCGGCGCGATGCCGGGCGGCGTCGGCGAGCATCGCGACCGACGGCGGGACGGCGATCGCGAGGATCGCGACGGCGGCGGCGGCCTCGATGAGCGTCAGCGCACGCCGGGTCATTCCATGGCTCCCGTGGTGCGCCGGATGGTGATCGTGCGTCCGCCCGAGAGCGTGACGGTCGCGTCCTGCGACCAGTCGCCAAGGCGCACACCGGCGGGGTTGCGTCGTTCGGGGGCCCCGGCATATCCGAACCAGAGGGTCTGCGCGCCGGAGGCGCCGTCTCCGCCTGCGACCGCGACCACCTCGGCCCCGGGGAGTCGCGCTTCGACGTCGAAGGCAGGCAGGTCTGCGCCGGTCGGACCGGGGAACGCCTCGGGGGCGCCGCCCGGGGCGCTGATGCGGACGAGGGTGAGTGTTTCGGCGACGGGATCGACCGTAAGCCCGGTTGGCTGGCCCGTCGCGATGGCGTGGGCGCGTGCGAGCGAGAGCATGCGCCGTGTCTCGGTCTCGAGGGCGCCGTGCCGGGCGCGCGCGAGACGGTCGACCGCCGGCGCGGCGGTGAGTGCCACCACGCCGGCGATCGACAGCACGCCGAGCAACTCAACGAGGGTGTAGGCGCGGCGCGCGGGGCGCTGCATGGGGTGCCCCTCGTCGATCAGAGCTCGTTGGCGGTCTTGAACCCGCCGGAGCCGTCGTCGACCTTGGTCTCGTCGTCGCTGTTCGCGTAGAAGACGGCGACGGGCGGGTCGACGCTGTTGTCCACGAAGTAGTTCCAGCCAAACTGCGTCGGGTTGACGACCGAGCGGCTGGTGGCCTGCCCGCTGGTGACGGACTGCACGGTGCTCAGCCCGTTGTAGGGGTTGGCGGGAATCTCTTCCTGCATCACCGTGCCGACGGAGGTCAGTTCGCCGAGGGTGGGGTAGGCGGCCGTGCCGCTGAAGGTGGAGTCGGCGAAGAAGTTGGCGATGCCGGTGCGGACGCCGCCAAGCGCGCCGGAGGTGGCGCTCGACTTCGCGCGGTCGGCGTAGTTGAAGTACTTCGGGATGGCGACGCCGGCCAGCACAGCCAGGACGACCATCACGGCGATCAGCTCGATGAGCGTGAACGCGCGGCGGACACTGTTGTTTCGATTCAGAGCGATCATGGGCAAAGCCCCTCCATGCAGAGCGGGCGACGCGCCCGCGGTGTGAACGGTGTTGCGTTGACTCATCCGACGAGTCCGGCCATGTCCCACATGGGCAGGAAGATGGCCAG
>JBICHM010000085.1:0-5931 GCA_043101835.1 Phycisphaerales bacterium
CGCCCCCGCGCCGGCCCGGGCGCGGTCCGTGGAACTCGGCAGCCCCGATTCCGCATCACCCGTCGCAGCCGCCGGCGCGCCCCCTGCGCCGGCGTCGCGGCGTGGGAGGTGCATCGATGCTGGAGATCCGCGACCTGGTGAAGGTCTACCCCGGGCCCGTTACGGCCCTGTCGGGCGTCAACCTCGACATCCCCGACGGCATGTTCGGCCTGCTCGGCCCCAACGGCGCCGGCAAGTCCACCTTCATGAAGATCCTCGCCGGCCTGCTCGAGCCCACCAGCGGCTCGGTGCGCCTCGACGGCGTCGATGTGCTCGAGAAGCCCGAGCGCATCTGGACGCAGCTGGGCTACCTCCCCCAGGAGTTCGGCTTCTACCACCACCTGACCGGCGAGGCGATGCTCGTGCACCTGCTGCGCCTGAAGGGCGTCGAGGCGCCGCAGGGGCGCAGAGCGCTCGCGCGCGAGCTTCTCGAACGCGTCAACCTCACCTTCGCCGCGAAACGCAAGGTGAAGGGCTACTCCGGCGGCATGCGCCAGCGTCTGGGCCTCGCGCAGGCGATCGCGGGCGACCCGCGCCTCATCATCGTTGATGAGCCCACGGCCGGCCTCGACCCCGAGGAGCGCCTCCGCTTCTACCGCCTGCTCGCCGAGCTCGCGCAGGACCGCACGGTGCTGCTCTCGACGCACATCGTCGAGGATGTCGCGGTGCTCTGCCCGCGCTTCGCCGTCATCCGCAGCGGCCGCCTCGTCGCGCTCACGAGCCCGCACGAGGCGCGCGCGAGCATCGAGGGCGCGATCTACGAGGGCCAGGTGGAGGACGCCGAACTCGGCGCGCTCCGCGAATCGCACACCGTCACGCAGGCGATTCTCGTGGAAGGACGCAATCGTGTGCGCATCCACGATCCCGCCGGCTCGCCGCCGACCGGCTTTACGCCGGCGCAGCCGACCCTCGAGGACGCGTACTTCGTCCTGATGCGCCGTGCGAGCCTCGAGACCGCCGAGCCTGCGCTCGCGGAGGCCGCCCAGTGAGCCCCGCCCGCCTCTGGACGGTCGCGCGCCTCGACCTGCTCCACAGCCTGCGCCGCCCGGTCATCTATGTGCTCGTCTTCATCGTCGGCTTCTTCGCCTACTTCATCGCCGGCGGCGAGGTCACGATCGGCACGGGCGACTCCACCGTCGGCGCGACGAAGGCGTTCGTGAACTCCGAGTTCGCGTTCGCGCAGGTCATCACCGTGTTCCTCCTGACCGTCTTCGCGTTCTTCTTCGCGGTCATCGCCGGCACGCTCGTCATCCGCGACGAGGAGCAGGGGATCGGGCAGATCCTCCACAGCACGCGCCTCACCGCGGGCGAGTACATCTGGGGGCGCTTCCTCGCGGCGGTCGTCGTCTTCACCGCGCTGCTCGGGCTCTTCTACCTGCTCATCGAGATGTTCTGCATCCCGGGGCGCATCGCCGGGGGTGAAGCGGGCGAGATCATCGGCCCGTTCGACCCCGTCGCGTGGCTGCGCCCGATGATCGTCCTCGGCATGCCGCTGGTGATCTTCGTCGCCGGCGTCTCCTTCATGATCGGCGAGCGCTCGCGCCGGGCGATCCCCGTCTTCTTCCTTCCTGTGGCGATGCTGCTGATCTGCGGCTTCTTCCTTTGGGAGTTCTCCCCGGCGTGGCTCGACCCGCGCATCAACAGCGTCCTCATGTGGATCGACCCGGGTGGGTACCGCTGGCTGAACGAGACCTGGCTGACCGTCGACAAGGGCGTCGACTACTACAACACCGCCGCGGTGACCTTCGACGCGCCGTTCCTCCTCAGCCGCCTCGCGTGGGTCGGCGTCGGTTTCGGCGCTGTGGCATGGAGCCATGTGCGCTTCGAGCGTTCGCTCCGCGGCGTCGGCGGGCGCACGCGACGCCGTCGCGCCAGGCTGGAAGAGCCCGCCGCGGGCGCGGTCCCCGCGACGACCATCCACCCGCCCCTCCGCTCGCTGGGCATGACCTCGCGCCGCCCCGGTCTGCTGCGCGCAGCGCTCGACACGGCCGCGGTCGAAGCGCGCGAGCTGCGCGCCTCGGCGGGGCTCTACCTCTTCGTGCCGCTGATCGTGCTGCAGATTCTCGGGCCGGTCTTCTTCGCCACCGGCCCCTTCGACACCCCGGTGCTGCACACCGCCGGCAACCTCGCGGTCAGCATGATGAACACCATCACGCTGCTCGTCTGCCTGCTGCTGCTCTTCTACACCGTGGAGTCGATGCAGCGCGAGCGCAACTCCAACCTCTCGCCGATCCACGACGCCACGCCCGCGCGCACCGCATCGATGCTCCTCGGCAAGGCGCTCGCCAACAGCCTCGTCGGCGTCGTCGTCGTGCTCATCGCGTTCATCGGCAGCGCGCTCATCCTGCTTGCGCAGGGCAGGGTCGGGGTGCAGCTCGGGCCCTTCGTGCTCGTCTGGGGCGTGCTGCTGCTGCCGACCTTCCTGGTCTGGACCGCCTTCGTCTCATTCCTGCAGGCGCTGACCGGCAACCGGTACGGCTCGTACGCCCTCGCCCTCGCGGCGCTCGGCCTGTCGGGTTGGCTGCAGCTCACCGGGCGCATGCACTGGGTGGGCAACTGGAACCTCTGGAGCGCGCTGGTCTGGAGCGACATGGGCGTCTTCGAGATCGATCGGCGCGCCCTCGTCCTCAACCGCCTGTTCGTGCTGGCGATGGCGGCGTTCTTCCTCGGACTCGCCGTGCGTCTGCACCGCCGGCGCGCGATCGACGCCGCGGGCTTCGTGAACCGCCTGCGCCCCGCGCCGCTCTTCCGGCTCGCGCTGCGCACGCTGCCGCTGGCGATCGTCCCGGTCGTGCTCGGCGCCATGCTGTGGATCACCGTGGTCAGCGGCTTCCAGAGCGAGGCGTCCCAGAAGCGCGAGAAGGACTACTGGCGTCGCAACATCCTCACCTACAAGGATGCGCCGACCCCCACGATCGCCCACATCGACGCCGCGGTCGTCATCGATCCCGCGGCCCGATCCCTGCAGGTTGACGGCGAGTACATCCTCGTCAATCGCACCGACGCCGCCCTGCGCGAGATCCTCCTCACGCCGGGCGACCACTACCGCAATGTGACCTGGCGCCTGAACGGGGCGCCGTACGAGGTCCCGGCCGCGGACAACCGCGCCGGGCTCATCGTGATGCGCCCGGACCAGCCCCTCGCGCCGGGCGACGAGGCGCGCGTCGGTTTCGCCTTCGATGCGATCTTCCCCGAGGGCGTGACGAAGAACGGCGGGGGCGTGGGCCAGTTCGTGCTCCCGTCCGGCGTCGTGCTGCCAAACTTCGGCCCGGCGTTTCTCCCGGCCGTCGGGTACCTCGACACCGTGGGCGTGGACGCCGACAACAGCGCCGACTCGCGTGATTACCCGGACGACTTCTACGAAGGCGTCACCGAGCCGCTCTTCGGCCCGAGCACGCCGCTGACGGCGCGCCTCGAGATCACCGGCCCCGCGGACTTCCGATTCAACTCGGTCGGAGTGATGACCAGCGAGACCGTCAACGGCGACCTACGCACCGTCGTCTGGGAGACCGACGAGCCAGTCCGCATCCTCAACATCGTCGGCGGTCGCTGGGCGGTCGCCGAGGGCGAGGGCGTCGAGATTTACTACTACCCGGAGCACGACTACAACATCGATGAGATGCTCCGCGCATTCGAAGCGGCGCGCCGCTGGTACAGCGAGTGGTTCTACCCCTACCCCTGGGAAGGGCTCAAACTCAGCGAGTTCCCCAACCTCGCCACCTACGCCCAGGGCTTCGCCACCAACATCACTTTCTCCGAGGGCATCGGCTTCCTGACCGAGAGCGACGCGGAGAGCAACGTCGCGTTCATGGTGACCGCGCACGAGGCGGCGCACCAGTGGTGGGGGAACATCCTCACGCCCGGCCAGGGCCCGGGCGGCAACATACTCAGCGAAGGAACGGCCCACTTCTCGACGGCGATGCTCATCGGGCAGGTGCTCGGCGACGCCGCGCGCATCGGGTTCATGAAGAAGATCGAGAACCAGTACGGCGAGGGCCGACGCGCCGACGCCGAGCGACCCCTCGTAAAGATCGACGGCTCTCGTCCCGGCGACACCACCGTCACCTACGACAAGGGCGGATGGGTCTTCTGGATGCTCATGCACCACATCGGGCGCGAGCGCGCTCTCGAGGGCATGCGCGAGTTCATCGCCATCTACAAGGACGGCCCCGACCACCCCGTGCTGCAGGACTTCGTTCGCGTCATGCGCCCCTACGCGCCCGACGCCGAGGCCTACGACGCATTCACGCAGCAGTGGTTCTTTGAGGTCGTCGTGCCCGAGTACCGGCTCGAGAACGCCGCGCTTGCAGAACGCGACGGCGCCTGGGAGACCACGCTCACCATCCGCAACGCGGGCACAGGCGTCGTCACCGTCGAAGTCGCCGCGTGCGTCGGCGATCGATTCGACGCGCAAACCGGCGATCCGCTGCCCGACTACCGCGACGCGCGCGAGGCCGTCACGCTCGGCGCCGGCGAGTCGCGAGACATCATCATTCGGAGCGATTTCGAACCCGACCGCGTTCTCGTCGATCCCGACGCCATGGTCCTCATGCTCCGACGCGAGAGCGCGGTGGTCCGCTTCTAGTCGGCCGCGTCCTCGCCGGTCGGCGCATCCTGCTCCGCCGCGCGTGGGCGCACGGGGATCTGCACCTCGCCCCAGCGGTCGCGCCGCGGGATGTTCGGCCCGTTGTACTGCAGCAGGCGCGGCTCGCCGGCCTGCTCCCACGCCGGCAGATTCGCCTCGACCCACTCCTCGAGCTCGCCGAGGCGAAGCCCCACGCTCCGCACGTCCGCGCTGCCGGTGAAGCCGACCGCCACCACCGTCACTGGTGGCGCATCGACCACCGTCACCGAGCCCGCCTCGCCCGTCGGGCCGAGATCCGGCGTGCGGTAGAGGAACGACATCGTCCATGCCTCCGGCGCATCGCCCGGCTCGCCGGTCATGCCGACCAGGTCCATCTCCACCGGGCTGGTCATCGCGATGTCGCGATTCTTGATGTGCATGAACAGCGGCCAGAACGCCGCGTTCGTGCCGAGGGCCATGTTCGTGCTGCTGGTGATCTCAGCGCGCCGCACGACCGGGTAGGTCTTCAACGCGATCGCCCCCGGCGCGGTCGGCATCGGGTAGCCGTCGGGCAGGGGGGTGTCGACGATCGCGCGCCCGCTCCGGATGACGTCGCCATCGCGCTCGACAGCGACCTCGGCGCCCGCCAGGTGGACGGCGTTGCCGGGGGCCGGGGGGGTCTGGGCGAGTTCGGCGCCGGTCGTCGTGGCCAGGGCGAGCAAGAGCGTTGCGAGCATCGGTGACTCCTCAGATGGGTTCCCGACGGGTTCGCCCGACCGTCCGGCCCGGATGCCCCGGGCCAGGTCCAACCCGCAAGGATGATGGCCGATGCGAAATCAGCGGATATGCTTATCCTGATATGGCTGGGGGTCCGAGTTCGCCATGCATCACGCGCGCCGGCGAGTACGCCCTCCGCGCGCTGGTGCGTCTGGCCGAGCGCGACGGCGCGCCGGTGACCGCGCGCGAGCTCGCCGCGACCATTCAAGCGCCCGCGGCCTACCTCACGCGCGTCCTCCGCCCTTTCATCCATGCCGGAATCCTCGCCGCGAAACGAGGCGCCGGGGGCGGCTTCCGCATGATCCGCGACCCGCACGAGGTCACTCTCCTCGAGGCGCTCACCATCGTCGGCGGCTGCACAGCGCTGCACGGTGACGAGATGCCCGGTGACGGCGCGCCGCCCTTCGCGCACGCCATCCAGCGCGTCATGCATCGCGCCGACGACGCCAGCCTCGCCGTCCTCGCCTCGGCCACGCTCGCCGATGTTGCGGAGCCGGGCCGCCTCGGGGGCTTCACCGGCGCGATCGCGCCGGTGCGGGTCGAGCGCTGAC
>JBICHM010000086.1:0-8242 GCA_043101835.1 Phycisphaerales bacterium
CGAGATCCCCGCCATGGCCGGCGGCCCCGACTTCTCCGGCATCTCATTCACCGGCTTCAACAAGCTCACCGGTGAGTACGAGAGCGTCTGGATGGACTCGATGTCCACCAGCATGTTCATCGAGACCGGGACCTACGACAGCGCAACGAAGTCCTTCCACTTCTCCGGCATCCAGCGCGACCCCATGACCGGCGCCGAGAAGCCCACGCGCAGCGTCATCACCATCGAGAGCGACGACCGCCACACGGCCAAGATGTTCTCCACCGGCCCCGACGGCCAGGAGACGCTCGACATGGAGATCGTGTACACGCGCAAGTGACCTGCGAGACAACCTGAACTCACTGCCGCCCGCGCTCAGCTCGACGGCGCGCGGGCGGTTGTCGTTCTGCACCCTCGCCCGCATCACCGCAGCGGCGCGGGGGAAGGGCCTCAGGCAACGCGAGCGCAGCGAGCCGCGGCCCTTTCACTTCGACGCTCTCGCGGCGGCCTGAAGGCCGCCCTACGCTGATGCCGTGATCGCCCAGCCCCCCATCGCGCCCAGGCCCCTCTCCATCGGGCCGCTGACGCTCGAGAGCAATGTGCTCCTCGCGCCGATGGCCGGGTACTGCGACCTGGCCTTCCGCATCGTTGCGCGCTCGTTCGGAGGTGTGGGCCTCGCGTGCACCGACCTGCTCAGCCCCCACGGCCTGCTCCGCGGCAACGCGCAGAGCATGGACCTCGCGCGCACGCACGACCTCGATCAGCCCGTCGGCATGCAGATCTACGGCTGCGACCCCGACATCCTCGCCGACGGGGCGCGCTGGGCCGTCGATCACGGCGCCACCGTGCTCGACATCAACATGGGCTGCCCGGTCGATAAGGTCGCCAAGAAGAACGGCGGGTCGCTCCTGCTGTGCGACCCCATGGGCACCGTGCGCCTCACCGAGCGCGTCGTCGAAGCCGTGCACCGGGCGTCGAACGGTCGCGTGCCGGTGACGGCGAAGATCCGCCTCGGCTGGGACGACTCGCGCATCGTCGGCCCGCAGCTGGCGCGCGATCTCGAGCGCATCGGCGTGCAGATGGTCACCGTCCACGGGCGCACCACCGAGCAGATGTTCCGGGGCAGCGTGCGCCTCGCCGGCATCGCGGAGGTCGTGCAGGCGGTTGAATCCATCCCCGTCATTGGCAACGGCGATGTGAAGTCGCCGGAAGACTGTGTGCGGATGATCCGGGAGACGGGCTGCGCCGGCGTCATGATCGGGCGCGGCGCCTTGTCGGCCCCATGGATCGCGCGCGACTGCTGGGCGCTCCAGACCACGGGCGAGGTCCCGCCTGAGCCAACCGAGGGCGAGAAACTCGCCGTCATCCGGCGCTATCTCGACTACATGCTCGAGTTCCGGGGAGAGCACTACGCGCGCACGCAGATCCGTCGGCGGATCAGTTGGTTTGGCAAGCGTCTCGGGCCGTGCAAGCCGCTGAAGGAGAAGGTCCGCCTCGCGCCCGACACCGACACCGTGTACGCGGCCCTCGATGAGTTCGAGGCCGGCGGCCTGCGCTATCTGCCCGGCTGCGACCCCGCCGAGCACGGCCACGAGCCGGCGGATGCATGACCCCCCCGGTGGTTCGGCCCGGTGATTGCTGCAACAATCCGCCGATGCACGACCGGCCGGCAGCAAGCGATCAATCGGGTGAAGGCGAGAAGGGCTACGCGCTCGAGCCGCGCCCCGAGCCGCCGTCGCTGCCCGGCGAGGTCGTCCAGCGCACCAGCGCCGACGACGCCCTTGACGCCCTCGCGACAGACCTCGTCTACCACGCGTCGATGTGCGTGCGGAACTTCGGGGACTTCCACCTCGCCCTCTCGGGCGGGCCGGAGTTCGAGTCGCTGTACCTGCGCCTGATGATCGACCCGGCATACCGCTCGCTGCCGTGGGAGCGCACGCACCTGTGGATCGTCGAGGAGGCGCGCGTCGGCTTCGACGATGCGCGCAGCGCGTTCCGACAGGTGCGCGAGAGCATTGTCGAGCACACCGACATCAAGTCGTCGCAGACGCACCCGATCCATGCGACCGAGCCCGACGCCGAGGCGCTGTATGAGCAGGAACTCAAGGAGGCCCTCGCCTGGCGCGAGAAGGGGCACGACCGCCTCGACTATGTGCTGCTGCGCTTGGAAAGCGTCCGTCTCGCGGCGGCGCGCGATGAGGCCAGCGCCGCGGTCGGCGCCTCCGCCGGCCCGCGCGCCAGCGACCCCGAGCGCGTCGGCCTGTCGCTGGCGATGATCAACGCCAGCCGCTTCGTCGCGGCGCCGGCGCTGGGCAAACCCGCCGGCCCCGGCCTCGCCTCGCTGGCGAAGCGCCACAAGGCGCAGACGCTGGGCCTTGCGCCCCTCGCCGGGGCGCTGCGCTGGTATGTCGATGACGATGCGTGCGCCGCGTCGGCCGGCGCGGGCTAGCCCTCGAGATCGAGTCGGCCGCCCTGCTCCTCGGGCGCATGATCGAAGTGCCCGGACTCCTGGCGATCTTCGTGGGCGGCTTCCTGGTCGTTGCCCTCCAGCGGGCGCACGGCCTCGCCGTGCTCGACCTCGCGCACCTCGGCGTCGAGCTCCGCCTCGTCGACATACCGGCTGAACGCGCCCGGCTTGGCCGCGTCCTTGGCGCGCTGGGCGCGCTTCTCCTGCTCGTCGCGCGCCTGGCGCTGCACACGGGAGGCCTGGTTGTTGACGTTGAAGATCTCCATCGCTGGAGCCACTATCGACCCCTCGCGAGGGGGGCCTGCACGAACCGTGCCATTCGCCGACTTCTCGGACGACGAAACGAGGAAAACCCCGCAGAATCAGACCCTCGCCCGCGTCAGGCCTGCGGGCTGACGCGCGCGACCAGCCCCTCGACGGCCTCGATCGCCCGGGCTGTCGGGGCGTGCGTCGTGGCGTCGGGCTGCGCGATCTCGATCGCGCGTCGGCACTTCTCGATCGCCTTGCGCCGCTTGTCGTCCGTCGCCTCGGAGAGGTTGTCGTACACATCGCCGAGTTTGACGAGGCGGGCGCGCCACGAGGCGCGGCGCAGCCCCTCGTCGTACGCCGGCTCGCGCTGGGCTTCGGGGAGGCGCATGTCCTTCGTCAGCGCCGCGACGCCGGAGGCCACCTCCTCGCCGAAGACCTCGAGCACATCGTCGTAGTCGCACGGCGTGTCCTCGATCGTGTCGTGGAGCAGCGCGATGGCCAGCGTGACATCGTCGTCGCAGCCGAAGACCTGACGCACCGCCAGCGCCACGCGAAAGGGATGCGCGACATAGGGCGTCTCGCGATCGCGGCGCGTGTGGCCGTGGTGGGCGCGGGCCGCGAATGACGCGGCGTGCTGCCAGAGGTGCGTTGTCATGCCCCGTTTCCCGTGCGAACCAACAGCGCGACGCAGTGCACCTCGATCGCCTGCCCGCGACCGACCGCATCCACACCCTCGTGGCTCTTGCCCTTCAAACCGACGCAGCCGTCCTCCACACCGAGCAGGCGCGCGACGCTGGCGCGGATCTCGTGCTTTCGCATACCGATGCGCGGGCGCTCGAGGATGACGGTGCAATCGATGTTGCCGACGGTCCACCCCGCCTCGTGGACGCGCTCCATGGCGAGCCGGAGGAGCGCGCCGGAATCGACACCGTCGAGTTCCGGATCGTCATCGGGGAAGAGCTGGCCGATGTCCGGCAGGCCGGCGGCCGACAGCGCGGCGTCGGTCACGGCGTGCAGCAGCGCATCGCCATCCGAATGCGCCACAGGACCAACCGACGACTCAAAGGCGACGCCCCCGATCACGAGCGTGCGTCCCGCACCGGCGGGGCTGACGGGGGCGAGGCGGTGCAGGTCGTACCCGTGGCCCACCCGGAAGGGCGGGCCGGCGGGCGGCGTCGTGGATTGCTCGGCGGTGGGCATGGCGGACGGGGGTGGATCCGGTCGATAGGCTGGTGTGGCGAGGCCATCGACGCCGCGCCTTTTCGGACGATACCCGCCCGACGCGTCCCGGGAGCGGCGCAATGCTCACCGGGGCTGACTCGACGCGTCGCCTGCCTCGGGTATCTTTGTCGAGCCAGGTCGCCCGGGGGGCGACGCTTTCGATCGGTCAGCGCAGGGAGCACGCCACGATGACGACCAGCAGCACCTTCCGCACCCTTGCCCTCGGCGCCCTTGTCGCCGCGTTCGGGCTTGCCGGCTGCAACACCTACAAAGGCTATTACCCCGGCGGCGGCTACACCTCGCGCGACCGCTTCACCTACGAGAGCACCTCGTGGATGCCGCAGACCGTGACGATCCGTGACACGCGCACGGGCGAGGACATCTGGTCCGTCGATGTGCCGGTCGGCCAGAAGGTCGTCGTGTGGTTCAAGCCCGGCGACGGCCCCGGCCAGCCGTACCCGGACGCGATGGAGTGGGCGCTCTTCGACCTCGACGTCGACAAGGGCCCCCTGCCGAACAAGATCGGCGTGCCCGGCGCCGACTCGCGCGTGGTGCTCACCTCGCTCCGCCCAGCACCGGAGATGCCCGGCGAGACGCTGGCCCCCGAGGACTACGTTGAGCCCGCGCCGCTGCCGGCCGAAACCGCCGAGGCCCCGCCCCCGGCATCGGACGACGACCCGGCGATCCTGACGCCGGAAGAGGCCGGCGAGGACGGCTGAGCGGCCCTCAGCCCCCTACCGCGGTCAGTCGCACGACCACATGTGTGTCGAAGGGCGGCGTGGTCGCGGGGTTCGCGATCCACACCGGCTCCTCGATCGCCGCTTCGGGGCTGATCATCGTCGGCCAGGCGAGCACCTCGCTGCCGAAGGTCGTCAGCCCGATGAGCGTGCCCGCGCCGTCGGCGTCGTAGAACTCCTCGCCCCGCCACTCGATGATGCGCGAGCCGGCGAAGACCCAGTCCCCATCGGGAAAGGGCTCGTTGGTGTTGGCGTTGACGATCCAGTCCTGCGGGCGCGACACGACCTGCCGACCGTCACGCTCGTAGACGAACTCGATGCGCACGCGCGGGCCGGTCGGCGCGCTGGGCACGAGTTGGTCGTCTTCCCACGACCATTCGCCCGGCGCGCCGGACTCGAGGCCGACGAGCAGCAGGGCCGCGTGGATGTGGCTGGGGAGCGCCTCGGTCACGACGAGCGTCTCGTGCTCCTTCGTGTTGGGCGTGCAGGCGATCAGTTCGAGATAGACGAAGGGCGCATCGGGGTCGTCGAGCGTGATGGGGACCGTCGCGTCGAACTCGACGGTGCGCGCCTCGCCGTCCACACGGATATGCGGGAAGGGCTGCTGCGCCGCCTCCTGGGCGAGCGTGGCGGCGACGAGCGACAGCGACAGCGCGGCGGTGACCATGATTGCCATGGTACCGGCCCTGACGAACCGGGATGCCTGACGGAGGCGGACGCCTTACTGGAGCGTCGCCATGCCCTCGACGTGCTGCATGCCGCGACGGCGGTCGCGCAGACGACGCTTCTTGCCGGTGCGGTCGCGGAGGAAGTACAGCTTCGCGCGACGGGCGTCGGCGCGCCGGACGACCTCGTACTTCGCGACGCGGGGCGAGTGGATCGGGAAGATGCGCTCCACGCCCTGGCCATCGACGATGCGACGCACGGTGATCATCTCGTTGACGCCGCGACCCTTGCGGGAGATCAGCGTGCCGGAGAAGACCTGGATGCGCTCCTTGTCGCCTTCGACGATGCGGCAGTGCACGTTGATCGTGTCGCCGATATCGAAGCGAGGCATGTCGTCCTTGAGGTGGCCGGCGGCGACCTTCTCGAGAATCTGCTGAGCGCCCATGGCGTGAATCCTTCGGTGCGTGCGTGCGATGGGGCCGAGGCCCCGGGCTGAGTCGAGTCGGGGAGTGTAGCGGAAGATCCGGCAAGGGACTAGGGACCGGAGACCGGGGATCAGGAGGACTGGTCCGGCTTCTGCCCCAGCAGATCCGGACGGCGTTCCTGCGTGCGGCGCATCGCCTGTTCGCGACGCCAGGCGGCGACCTTCGCGTGGTCGCCGCTGACGAGGATCTCGGGAACTTCCAGCCCTTCCCACTCGCGCGGGCGGGTGTAGTGCGGGCAGTCGAGCAAGGTCGGCCCCCCGGGTTCGGCGGGCTCGAAGGACTCCTGCTCGGCCGACTGGTCGTGGCCGAGGGCGCCGGGGAGCAGCCGGACCACGGCGTCAATGAGCGCCATCGCCGGGATCTCGCCGCCGGAGAGCACGAAGTCCCCGATGCTTACCTGGCGTGGCGCCAGGCGCTCGATCACACGCTCGTCCAGCCCCTCGTAGTGGCCGCAGAGCAGGAGCAGTCTGGGCCGGGACGAGAACTCGCGGACCATCGCCTGCGTGAGCGGCTCGCCCTGCGGGGTGAGCAGGATGCGCGTCGCCGGGCGTGCGTCCTCCGCTTCGACGGCCTGCACGGCGTCCCAGACGGGCTGGCACATCATCACCATGCCGGGGCCGCCCCCGAAGGGTCGGTCGTCCACCTTCTGGTGCTTGTTGGCGGCGTAGTCGCGGATGTTCGTCGCCACCCACTCGACAAGCCCCGCCTCTCGCGCGCGACCGCAGATGCTCGAGCCCAGCACGGGCTCGAAGACCTCGGGGAAGATCGAGAGGATGTCGAAGCGGAGCGGGACGCGCTCCGGCGCATCGGACGAGCTCACGACTCGGCCGATTCGCCCTCACCGGCGCCGGCGGCCTCCTCAGCGGCCTTCGCCTCGGCCTCGGCCTTCGCCTTGGCTTCCGCCTCGGCCTTGGCCTTCGCCTCAGCCTCCGCCTTGGCCTTTGCCTCGGCTTCGGCCTTCACACGCGCCTCCTCCTGGGCCTTGAGCTTGGGGGCGATGCGCTTGGCGTGCGCGGCCTTGACCTTGTCGGCGTCCACGAGGCCGCGCTCGGCGAGCATGTTCATGACCGTCTCGGACGGCTGGGCGCCGACGCTGAGCCAATGCTTGATGCGCTCCTCGTTGAGCGAGATCTGCTTGCTCTCGTCCTTGGCGACCGGGTCGTACCAGCCGAGGTTCTCGATGATCTTGCCGTCACGCTGCGTGCGCTTCTCGACGGCGTTGATGCGGTAGAAGGGACGGTGGGTGCGACCCATGCGCTTCATGCGGATGCGGACCATCGTGGTCTCCTCGAGTCTGGCCCCGGTGCTCGGCGCGGCCTCGTCGGCCACACGTTCGCTCGGACGGGCGTGGTTCGGCGGTTCGCTCGACGCGGGACGGCGTCGATCCCCTGCCGCCGGATGGGGAGCCGAGCAGTGTAGCCGATCCGACGCATCCGGGAAGAAATCACCCGATCCGAGGCGGTGATCGCCCGAGTTTGCCGCCTGAAGTGGCGCCATGCCGAAGAAACGCCCAGCCTCGCCCCCCTGCTGCCGAGATCGCTTCGAATCGACCGATGAAAGGCGGATCGACCCCGCCTCGGACCGTTTCCCATGGACGATCTGACCATCACGACGATGCCGCTGCCGGGCGGCGGGTTGCTCCGGATCCGGGGGGCGCTGTCGCTCGGCCGGGTGCAGCACCTGCTCCCGCAGGTCGGGCGTCTTCGCGCATCGTGTCCGACGCAGGTCGTGATCGATCTCTCCGGGGCGTGCTACCTGAGCAGCCTGGCTGTCGGGCACCTGCTGGCGTTGTGCGACGATGCGGACGCCGCAGGCGGGCGGGTCTTCATCGCCTGCGATCGCGCCAATGTCCTTCGGATGCTGCTGCTCTGTAGGGCCGACCTCGTTGCGACGATCGTGCCGACGCTCGAGGACGCGATCGTGGGCGTCGGTCTGGCCGAGCTGCTCGACGCGGCCTAGGGCAGCGCGCGGAGCACGAGGGCCATCCACTCGCCACCGAGCCACCCGGCCCATCCGAACAGCCAGTCGAACCCGCCGAGATAGACGATCGCGAAGACGCCGATCATCAGCGGCAGCGCGTGCTCACTCTCGACAAGGCGCCGGTACGGCGGCACGAAGTCGGCGAGGATGCGCGAGCCGTCCAGCGGCGGGGCGGGCAGCAGGTTGAAGACCGCGAGCACGATGTTCAGCCAACACCCGACATTGCAGAAGAGCCAGACGTTGAAGACCGGATCGCCGATCGCTGATTCGGGGTCGGCGCCGATCGCGTAGCGGAGCACGATCGCCGCGGCTGCGCCCGACACCAGCGCCAGGCTGATGTTCATCATCGGCCCGGCGAAGGCGACAAGCGCCTCGGCGTGGCGCCCCCGGAGGCGGCTGGGGTTGAGCGGCCGCGCGCCCCACCCGATGCCGGCGATCGCGAAGACCACCAGGCTGAA
>JBICHM010000087.1:0-2537 GCA_043101835.1 Phycisphaerales bacterium
CCGGGCAGGTCGCCCGCCGCGAGCCGGTCGAGATAGGTCGCCAGCGCCGCTTCGGGCGTGCTGTCGTCGAAGGCCACCGTCGAGGCCGGCCACGACGGCGTGGCGGCCGGCGCGCCGGCGCCCCCGGCGCCCGCGGGTTGCTGCGCGCCCTGCCCGCCGCCGAAGACGGTCTGGCTCGGCGCATCGGTGGAGGCGGGCGCCTCCGGCTCTGCCTCACCCCCGCCGCAGGCGCACAGCGCGAGCGCCGAGAGGGCGGCGAGCGTCGGTCGTGTCAGTCGAATCCACATGCGGATCGTCTCCCTCGGCGCGCGCCGGTCGCCCGGCGCGGCGCGTCGAACCGGCTGTCCTCTAGAGCAGCGAACCGCCCTCGAGGCGCTTCTTCTCGAGCGAGATGTTCATCCCCAGGCCGCGCAGCTCGTTGCACAGCACGTCGAAGGCCACCGGCATGCCGGCCTCGAGGGTGTTGGTCCCCTTGACCATCGATTCGTAGATCTTCGTGCGCCCCTCGACGTCGTCGCTCTTGACGGTGAGGAGTTCCTGGAGGATGTACGCGGCGCCGTAGGCCTCGAGACCCCACACTTCCATCTCGCCGAAACGCTGCCCGCCCGTGCGCGCCTTGCCGCCCAGCGGCTGCTGCGTGATGAGCGAGTAGGGCCCCGTGGCGCGAGCGTGGATCTTGTCGTCCACGAGGTGATGGAGCTTCAGGAGGTACATGTACCCCACGGTGGTCCGCTGGTGGAACGGCTCGCCCGTGCGGCCGTCATACAGCTGGATCTTGCCGCCCTGCGGCATGTGCGCCAGCAACTGACGCCAGTGCGGGGGCTGGCCGTCCTCTTCGTACTGCTTCCAGCGATCGGCGACGTGCCCGTTGGCCTCGTCGACCGCGGCGTGCACTTCCGCCTCGCTGGCGCCGTCGAAGACCGGCGTGACCGCCTGGAAGCCCAGCACCTTCGCCGCCCACCCGAGGTGGGTCTCGAGCAGCTGGCCGACGTTCATGCGGCTCGGCACGCCCAACGGGTTGAGCATGACCTCGACCGGCGAACCGTCCTCCATGAACGGCATGTCTTCCTCGGGGACGACACGGGCGATGACGCCCTTGTTGCCGTGGCGACCGGCGAGCTTGTCGCCGGCGGAGAGACGGCGCTTCGTGGCCAGGTAGACATTGACCATCTCGAGCACGCCGCTCGGGAGCTCGTCGCCGCGCTTCATGTGCGCGAGCTTACGCTCCTTCTCCTTCTTGACGGCCTCGATGCGCGGCCAGAACTGGCGGTGCACCGTGTCGGCCGCCTCACGCGCTTCCTTCGAGCCCTTGACCCACTTCAGATCGAAGTTCTGGATCTGCTCGAGGATGACCTCGGGGATGTCGCTGGCGCCGACCTTCTGACGCGTCGAGGGGTCGACCAGCTCGCTGCCGGTGACGTCCTTCATGCGCGCCACCATCTGGCGGAACAGCGCGATGGCCTTGCCGTCCTGCTCGGCGCCGTAGGCGTCCATCTCCTTGGCGAGCGTCTTCTTCTGCTCGTCAGAGAGGTGCTGGCGCCGGCTGAAGCGCTTGGCGCCGATGACGATGCCCTCGACGCCGGCCGGAACCTCGAGCGAGTCGTTCTTCACGTCCTCACCGGCGCGACCGAAGATCGCGTGGAGGAGCTTCTCTTCCGGCGTCAGCTCGCTCTTGCTCTTGGGCGAAACCTTGCCGACGAGGATGTCGCCGGGGCCGACGCGTGCGCCGATGCGGATGACGCCGTGCTCGTCGAGGTTGCGGAGCATCTTCTCGCTGACATTCGGGATGTCGCGCGTGAACTCCTCGCGACCGAGCTTGGTCTCGCGGACCTCCACATCGAAGGACTCGATGTGGATGCTGGTCATCTCATCGTCCTTGACGAGGCGCTCGCTGATGACGATGGCGTCCTCGAAGTTGTAGCCGTCGAAGGGCATGAACGCGACGAGGGCGTTCTTGCCGATCGCCAGCTCGCCCATCTTCGTGCTGGCGCCGTCGGCGATGATCTGCCCGGCCTGCACCTTCTCGCCCATCTGGACGACCGGGCGCTGGTTCTGACAGGTGCGCTCGTTGAGGCCGACGAACTTGCGGAGGATGTACTCGTCCGAGTCATCGATGACGATGCGCGTCGAGTCGACATCGGTCACGACGCCCGCGTTCTTGGCGCGGACGACCATGCCGCAGTTCTTCCCGACGACCTGCTCCATGCCGGTGCCGACGAATGGCGGCTCGACCTTCACGAGCGGCACGGCCTGGCGCTGCATGTTCGAACCCATCAGGGCGCGGTTGGCGTCGTCGTGCTCGAGGAACGGCACGAGCGAGGCGGCGACGGACACGATCTGGCGCGGCGAGACGTCCATGTAGTCGATCTCGTCGGGACGCTTGAGCGTGAACTCACCCTGGTAACGACAGGGAATCAGCTCGTCCTTGAACTTCTTGTTCTTGTCCAGGTCGGCGTTGGCCTGGGCAATCACGTACTCGCCTTCCTCGATGGCCGACAGGTACTCGACCTCGTCGCCCACCTTGCCGCCGGCGACCT
>JBICHM010000088.1:0-19571 GCA_043101835.1 Phycisphaerales bacterium
CAGGGGCCTTCGGAGGCGGCGGTTGAATACTTCCGCGCCGAGATGGACTACACCTACGGCCTGCTGCTGGGTGGTGACGCCGTCGCCGACCAGTACAAGGTCACAGGCATCCCGACGTTCTACGTGATCGCGCCCGATGGCACGATCGCATACCGCAGCGTCGGCGCCGCCGGCGAGGATGCGCTGCGCAAGATCATCGCCGAGACTGTCCCCGCGAGCTGATCGCGCTCGCGACCCACGCGCCGCCATCGCGCGGCGCACCGACGAAAGGAAGGCTCCACATGCGACGGAATGGACTGATTGCTGGCGTTGTCGGACTCGCCGTCATCGGCGTCGGTGGCGCGACTATCGTGGCGACGCCCGCCGCGGCGCTTCAGAACGGCCCCAACGCAGGCCTCATCGAGGTCGGGAAGAAGGCCCCCGCGTGGACCCTTCCCGACGCCGACGGCGACATGCACTCCCTCGAGCAGTACCGCGGGAAGGTCGTCGTCATGGACTTCTGGGCCACCTGGTGCGGCCCCTGCAAGATGGCCATGCCCGGCCTTCAGAATCTCCACGAGGAGTTCAAGGACCGCGGCGTCGTCATCCTCGGCATCAACACCTGGGAGCGCGACGGCAACCAGAAGGCCATCGACTACATGGACGAGCACGAGTACACCTACGGACTCATGCTCGACGGCGACAAGGTCGCCGAGGCCTACGGGGTGCGCGGCATCCCCACCTTCTACGTCATCGGTGTCGACGGCACGGTCATCAAGACCAAGGTCGGCTTCGACCCCGAGGGCGAGCAGAAGATGGCCGAGTTCCTCGACGAGTACCTCGCCGAGCAGGAAATGTCCTGACCGCGGCGCACGACCGATATCGACCTTCGCGCGGGGCCCCGGTCGGGGCCCCGCGTTTTCTTTTGCACAGGTTTCCCACTCGGCGCACACAGGTTCCTGTGGCACACTCCCCTTGTGCGGCCCGCACGGAGGGGGCCGCGGGCCATGCACGGACGCCCCGATTCGCTCTGCGCCACCGCGCCGGGAGTTGGTACCGTGCATGATCTCCGCGCCACGCATCGCAGCGCCAGTCCGCGCCGAATCCGCGGCAGAATCGCGTGTGCGATCGCGGCCCTTGTGCTCCTGGGCGGCGCGGGCGCAGGATGTCGTGCAGATCGCGCTGCGCGCACCGCGGAGTGGGGCCCTGCGCATGCCCAGACCGCGCTTGTCTTTGCGCCGGAGCCGATGCAGAGCCCCGGCAGCGAGGTGTCGCGCCGCGACGCGGCGCTCGGTGTGGCGCACGCCTCTGCGCAGCCTGCGCGCTGGTTCCCCGATTGGGCCGCATCCGCGCAGGCGCCGGCGCTGCGCCCCTGGCCGCCCTACAACAGCCTCCGAGGCCAGCGCGCTTGGGACCGATTCTGGCGCGATACGCCGCGCCGTCGTCGGTGAGTCATTGACCTGAACGCCGCGCAGCGCGATACTGCGCAGCCGGCGCGAGGCGCGCCACGAAGTTCGCCTCTCACGCCGGCGCGCAACTCGACGATCCGTTCTCATTGCCCGCTTATCCGCGCCGCCTCCGGCGCGTTCGTTCCGGGCGCATCGCCGCGACTCGCGGCCGAATGCGGAGGGTGTCCATGGCGACCATCACGAAGAAGGACCTCATCGATCGAATCGCCCGTGACACCGGCCTCAAGCGCGTGACCGTAAAGAAGACGATCCAGCAGTTCCTCGACGAGGTCGTCGGCGAACTCGAGCAGGGGAACCGGCTCGAGTTCCGCGACTTCGGCGTCTTCGAGGTGCGCGACCGCGCCGCCCGGCGCGCCCAGAATCCCAAGACGCTCGAGCGCCTCTACGTGCCCCCGAAGCGCACCGTGCGATTCAAGGCGGGCCGCCTCATGCGCGAGGCCGTCGAACGCCCGCAGTCGAGCGCCTCCCAGCTCGAGGTGAAGACCCCGGCGCACCACAACGGGCACATCGCCGGCGCCACCGCCCGCTGATCGTCCTCACTCGCCCGGCGCGTCGACCCGCAGGGCGGAGAGCGCCGAACCGCCCTGACGAAGGGTGAAGCCGGGCGCGGGCGACGCCGACAGATCGAACGCCAGTTCAATGCGCTGGCCCAGGTCGAGGCGGAACACGCCCGCCCCTTCGTGGATCATGGCGAACGCCGGCTGATCACCCGCCTTGGTGAACAGTTCGCCGTCGCGCAGGAACACGCGCACCTCCAACCCGACCGCGTCGATGCGGTACACGCCCTGCACCGAGGCCAGCAGGTCGGCGTCCGTCGGCGCGGCCTCGGGCGCCTCGATGCCCAGGGCCGCGCGCAGGATCTTCATCGCGGATGCGTCGCTCGGCAGCGTCTCGCTGTTGGAGATCACCGCCACCGTCAGCCCGTCGTCGCCGGGGATGCGCAGCAGAAACGAGTTGAAGCCGAAGATGCCACCGCCGTGGCCCACCGCGTCGCGCTCCTCGACTGGCTCCACCATCAGCCCGAAGCCGTACGGGAAGGTCGAGCCGTCGTTCAGCGTCGTCGGCGTCGTCATCAGGGCATACGACTCGGCGCTGACCACCTGCTCCGTCGCGAGCATCTCGCTCCAGCGCACCAGATCGCCGGCGGTCGAGAGCATCGCGCCCGCGGCTCCGGGCACGGTGGGGGAGATGAAGCGGTCGTTCACGAACGAATCGCCCGACCACGCGTACCCCTGCGCCCGGTTCGCCAGCACCGCATCGTTGTCGTCCACCATCGTCCGCGCTAGGCCCAGCTCCTGCGCGAGCGCGTTCACCTGCGCCGCCCACGGCGCCCCGGCGAGCTGCTCGAGGATCACGCCCAGCAGGTAGTAGCCGGAGTTGTTGTACGACCACGCGTCGCCGGGCTCGAAGTCCCACGCCTCGTCGCGAAAGACCGCGAGCATTTCCTCGTTCGTGCGATCGACCTGGAAGGCCTCCATAAACGACCCGATGCCCGTGTACGACTTGATGCCCGAGGTGTGCTGCAGCAGGTGGCGGATCGTGACCCGCTCGCCGGGCGCGGGCCAGTCGGGGAAGAACTTCGTGAGCGGGTCGTCAAGCGAGAGCGCGCCCGCCTCGACCTGGCGCATCACCAGCGCCGCGGTGAACTGCTTCGTGATCGAGCCGATGCGGAACATCGTCTCGCCGTCGGCCGGCGCGCCGAACTCGAGGTCGGCCAGCCCGTAGCCGCGCTCGAGCAGCGACTGACCGTCGCGCAAGACCGCCACTGACAGCCCCACGCCCGGGGCCGAGTCGACCGCCTGCTTGGCGATCACATCGACCTGCGCCCCGAGATTCTCCGGTGAGGGCGGCGCAGGCTGGGCGAGGCAGATCGGGGCGGCGAGGAGCGCACAGGCGACGCCGAGCGCACGACGGGTCAGGCAGGCTGGCACGGGCGGTGATCCTCCGGGCGCCGATGGGGCGGCGCATCGCTGTTCTACGGAATCGGGTCGGGTTCGTTGTACCCGGTCTGCTTCGTGGAATGCAAAGTGATCGGTCATCGCCCGAAGACAAACCGCCGGCGCGCCCGGTGGGGCGCGCCGGCGGGGCGTTGTGCATCGCGCCGAGTCGGCGTCAAGTCACTCCGGCTTCGGAGTCTTCGACTCAACGCGGATCGCCATCCCCTCCTCGTGCGTCACCGAGGACTCGAGCCCCGGCTTGATCGCGCTCTCAGGAGTGGACGACTCGCCATCGAGCAGGCACTCGGTCTGCTCGTTCCACTTCACGGTCAATCGCTCGGTCGGGGCCTGCGCGTTCGGTGTGGCCTTCACGAGCAGGATGAAGGTCTTCGCGTCGCGATCGACCTTGGTGATGCGTCCATCGATGGTCTCGGTCGCGCGTGCCGTGACCGACGAGTCCGCGGCGAATGCCGCCCCGGCGAGACCGATGCCCCCGAGGCCCACGATGGTGAGAGTCAGACCGGTGATGAGGTTGTGACGCGTTCGCATGGCGTCGCTCCTTTCCTGTGTTCGGTGTTCTGCAGACGAACGGAACGTCGACGCTCGAATCGAGAAACCGCGTGCACGCGGTCGGACGTGCGCCCGCCGACAACGCGTCGGCGGGTGCGTGCGGGCGCCGCACGCCCGTCCCCCTCGCTACGCGAGCCCATTCCGCCATGTTTCGTTGTGCAACCGGACACGGCGCAAACAGGCAGGCCAAAGCGGAGATCCTGCTCCGAAGGTCGGCCCGTTCGTCTCGTCGCGGCGCGCGACGACAACCGAACGCGTTGCAAACGCTGCGCGCCGGCGAAGTTCCAATGATTCTCAGGACGGGGCCGATCCGGCGCCCGCTCAGGCGCCCGCGTACACCGCCGGCATCGGGGAGCCCTGCTTCTTCCAGTGCGCGACCACCTCGTCCGCCTTGCCGGCGCAGTTGAGCATGTCGAGCTTGCGCACCACCATCTCGCGGATCGCGTCGCGCGCCGGCCCCAGGTACTTGCGCGGGTCGAACTCGGCCGGGTCGGTGGAGAAGACTTCGCGGATCTTCGCCGTCAGCGCAAGGCGCAGGTCGGTGTCGATATTCACCTTGCAGACGCCGTAGGTGCGGACCGCGCGTGCGATCTGCTCCTCCGGAACGCCCATGGCGCCGGGCATCTTGCCGCCGTGGGCGTTGATCAGGTCGATGAACTCACGCGGCACGCTGCTCGAGCCGTGCATCACCAGCGGCATGCCCGGGCAGGTCTGCATGATCTGCTCGATGCGGTCGAAGGCCAGCGTCGGCTCGTGCTTGAACTTATACGCCCCGTGGCTCGTGCCGATCGCGACCGCGAGCGAGTCGATCCCGGTCCGCTTGCAGAAGTCCTTTGCCTCCTCGGGGTCGGTCAGGTACTTGTCGAGGTTCTTCTGGTATTCCTCGGGGTCGAGGCCGATCACATCTTCCTCGATGCCGCCGAGCATCCCCAGCTCCGCTTCCACGACCACGCCCGCCGCGTGGGCGATCTCCACGGCCTCGCGCGTGATGGCCACGTTCTCCTCGTACTCGTGGTGCGAGCCGTCGATCATCACCGAGGTGTACCCGTCGCTGATGCAGTCGCGGATCAGCTCGATCGTGTCGCCGTGGTCGCAGTGGATGGCGATCGGCACATCCGGGTACTCCTCGACGCAGGCGTCGATGATCTTCCGCAGGAAGCGGATATTGGCGTACTTCCGGGCGCCCTTGGAGATCTGCAGGATCACCGGCGCCCGCTCGGCGGCGCACGCCTCGATGATGCCCTGCGTGATCTCCATGTTGTTGACGTTGAACGCGCCGACGCCGAAGCCGCCGTCGTAGGCCAGATCGAACATGGGCTTGGTGGTCATCAGCATCGGCGTGCTCCTGCGGTGCGTCGTGCGTGGGGAATCGGGGCGGCCACTATATCGACCTGCGTCCTGCGCACGAAAACGGCCCGGGGCGCGAGCGCCCCGGGCCGGAGGTTCTTCAAGCGTGCGTCGGAGGCGGGCTTACTTGGGCTTGCCGCCACCCTTGCCGCCGCCGTTCCCGCCGCCGCCGCCGCCGCCGCCGCCGTTGGGATCGACGAGCGTCACTTCGGCCCACGCCGACCACACCGACGAGCCGCCGGCGTTGAAGGCGCGAACGCGATAGCGGAAGGTGTCGAAGGAGCCGGGATTGTCCGTGATGCCGGTGGCGTTTGCGCCGGTCGTGCCAACCGCCGTCTCACCCCAGCGGTTCTTGCGGATCTTGCGCTCGCGCTCGATCTCGAAGCCGTCCTCGTTGCCGGAGTTGTCGCTCCAGGTGAAGGAGGCGGTTCCGTCGCCGTTGTCGCTCGCCGCCGGGTTGCTCGGTGCGGCGGGCGTCGCGGGCGGAGGCGGCGGCGGGGCGCCGGTCAGCGCCGCGTAGGCGTTGAGCATGCCGCCGGTGACGGTCAGCCCTTTGATCGAGGCAACCGGCCGCACCGTGCCGAGGATCTGGTTCTTCACATCGCTCCAGGACCAGCCGGGATTCTGCGACCAGACGAGCGCCGCAACGCCGGCCACGTGGGGGCTGGCCATCGAGGTGCCGCCGAGCCACACATAGCTCGATCCGTTGTAGGTGCTCGCGATGTCGTTGCCCGGCGCGCCCAGATCGACCGTCGTGGCGCCGTAGGTCGAGGTGCCCCACAGGGTGTCGTCGTTGGCCATGTTGGCGACGGAGATGATGTTGTCGAGGTTGTACGCCGCGGGGTACTCGGGGTTCACGTCCGCGTTCTGGCCGCCGTTGCCGGCTGCCGCGACGAAGAGGTGTCCGCTGGCGCCGGCGCTGGCGATCGTGTCGCGCAGCGCCGTCGAGAAGGCGCCGCCGCCCCACGAGTTGTTGCTGATCGTCGCGCCGTTGTCCACGGCGTACTCGATCGCGCTGATCGCATCGCTCGTCGCGCCGCCGAAGGGGCCGATGAAGCGCAGCGGCATGATCTTGCACGACCACATGACCCCCGCGACGCCGATGCCGTTGTTCCCCTCGGCGCCGATCGTGCCGGCCACGTGCGTGCCGTGGCCGTCCGCATCGTCGGGGTTGTTGTCGTTGTCGTAGAAGTCCCAGCCTCGCACATCGTCGACATAGCCGTTGCCGTCGTCGTCAATGCCGTTGCCGGCGATCTCGCCGGAGTTGGTCCAGATGTTCGCGTCGAGATCCGGGTGGTCCCACTGCACGCCGCTGTCGATGACCGCGATCACAAAGTTCGGGTCGCCGGTGGCGATGTCCCACGCCTCGATCATGTCGATGTCGGCGTCCGGCGTGCCCGAGGCGCCGCGGATGTCCTGGCCGACATTGTGCATGCCCCACTGCAGGCCGAAGAACTCGTCATTCGGTGTGGTGGCGCTCGTGCGGTAGATGTAGTCGGGCTCGGCGTACTCGACGCTCGGCATCGCGCGGAGCAGCGCTACAGCCTGGTCGACGTTCATTCCGATCTCGAGGCGCTCGAGGCCCCGGACGATCCGATAGGCCTGCGCCGTGCGCCCGGCGACCGCGAGGCGCGCATTCGTGCGCGACGCGTCGACCGCGTCATCGCGGAACTTCACGAGCACGCTGCCCGGCAGAAACGCGCCCACGTCCTGACGCTCGAGGGCCTGCTTGCCCAGGTCGCGCGCCTCCTGCGCAACCGCCTGCCCGGCGATGGCGCCCAGCCCGACTGCCAATGCGCCGGCCAGCAGAGCCTGTGTCACAAGAATTCGCATGCTGCATTGCCTCCCAACGCGGCTGAGCCCGACCCGGCCGTCCTGACCCGCCTGCGCACACCGACAACAACGCCGCTCGTTGGCCGATGGCGCGCAGACGTGGAGGGGCCCTCCGCGTGTTGATTGAAGGTCCGCGTCATTCGCCCAAGCCCCCTCAGGCGTGCGGACCGGGCGACACTACTCCGGGAGATCCCCGGGCCACAAGACTTTTCTTCGCACTTCCGCGCAGTTCTCCCGACTACTGTCCCGTGGCGGCATCGAACCGATGGAGACACTGTGCAGCGCATCCGATCGCATCACGCCTCGCTGGTCCCCGCGGCCATCCTTCCGGTGCTCGCGATCGTCGCGATCGCGCGCCCGGCGGCGCGTGCCACCGGCATAGGGGGCGCCGGTGCGCCCGAACCCCGCTGCGAGTGCGAGCTCCGCTCCTGGACGGTCGCCGGACGCGGACGGCACCTCCTGCTCGAGATCGATTGCCCCGACGAGTTCGACGACCTCGACGGCGTCGTGGAGTTCACCACCGCCGCGCATCGTGACGACTACGACTGGACGCGCGATCAGTCCGGTGCGCCGCGCATCGCCCGGATGACGCGCGGCGTGCGCCTGCGCCCCTTCCTCCTGCCCGCCGGCGACAACGACCCCGCCGAACGCCTCGAAGCCCGCTGGACCATCACACGCGACAAGGCGGCGTGCCTCCAGCGCGACCGCCTCTTCGAGCGCCAGTACATCCTCCTGGGCCCCAACAGCAACAGCGCCATGGCCGCCGTGCTCGACGCCTGCGGCCTCGACGCGCCCGGGCACGTACGCAACGGCGCCGGCATGCTCGGTGAGTTTCCCGGCGTCGACATGCATCCCGGTGCGGAGATCGACGACGCTCGCTGGCACGAGTTCGGTCTGCTGTTCGTCCCTGAGTGAACTTCGCAATTCCACCTGCGGAGGTGATTGGAGCGCAGACGCCCTGGCCGTAGTGTCGCCAGCCTCGAAGGGAGGTCGGCGATGCGCAGCCGCCGCGCGTTTACGCTCGTCGAGGTGCTGGTTGGGATTGCGATCCTCAGCCTGCTGCTCGGGATTCTGCTTCCGGCGCTCGCCGGCGCGCGCTCGAAGGCGTGGCTCCTCGCGTGCGGCGCCAGGCAGCGCGACCTCCACGTCGGCGCCATGGAATATGCGGTGCGCGACCAGGGACGACTCCCGGGCGTGAACACCACCGGCCGCCCGTACCTCGGCAATGTCGAACGCCTCAAGGCCCTGGCCGAGCCCGGCCTCCCCGAGACGCCGACCACCACGTTCGACTGGATCAGTCCGAGCGTCGGCGCATCGCGCGCATTCTCCACCAACCGCGCCGAACGCACGCGACAGATCTTCGCCGACCTCGCCTGCCCCGCCGCCCACGACATGAACGACCAGGTCTGGGGTTGGGCGCCCGATCGCGAGGACCACTTCGAGCGAATCCTCCAGCGCGACGGCTTCCCGCAGATCTCGTATCTCGCGCCCGCATCGTTCATGCTCGCCGGGCCGGAGCGATCGCCCGCGCGCTACCGGCGCTGGGGGTGGCGCGGCCCCGCGATGCCGCCGGGCGCTTATCTCCCGCAGCTCGACCGGGTCGGCGCCAACCTCGCGAACAAGATCTTCGTCGCCGACGGCACGCGATTCCTCACGCAAGGCGGTGTGCTCGATTTCGACATCACCCTCAGCCCTGAGTATTTCGGGTCCTTCACCTCATCGACGCCGATCTACATCGCCTCCACCGCCTACGGCGCACGCCCGAACAACCCGGAGTTCGCCAAGGAGCTCGCCGGCGGCCGGCGCGTCTCCAGCGACAACCGGCGCCTCTCGTATCGCCACGACGGGCGCATGAGCGTCGCCTACTTCGACGGCCACATCGGCGTGCTGACGGAAGAGGAATCGAAGTCCGACGCGGCGCCGTGGTACCCCACCGGCAGCGTCTTCACCGGCGTGCGCGCCACCGACGGCGCGCTCGCACGTCACGCGGAAGGCGAGGAATTGCACTGAACGGCGCGGCCTGCGCGCCTCACACCGGCAGGTCGCCCAGGTCATCGTCCTCAAAGTCGATGTCCGGTCCGCCGCCGTCGCGATGATTCTCGATGGGCCCGCTCTTGGTGCGCCCGCCAAAGGCGCCGCCGGGCGCCGGTTTGAACGGCGCCGCTTCCTGTGCGCTCGGGGCCTCCTGCTTTGGCGCCGGCGGCGGCGTGTACGCCTTGCCCGCGTAGTTGCGGAAGCGCGTCGTCCGCGCATCCCACACCATGTTCACCACGCCCGTCGGCCCGTTGCGCTGCTTCGCGACGATGAGCTCGGCCAGCCCCACCTTGTCGGGATTCTCCTCGGCCCACATCGGATCAGCCTGGTGGTAGTACTCCTCGCGATGCAGCAGGGTGATGACGTCTGCGTCCTGCTCGATCGAGCCCGACTCGCGCAGGTCGCTCATGCGGGGCTTGTGTCCCTCGCGCTGCTCGGCGCCGCGGTTCAGCTGGCTGAGGCACACCACCGGGACATTGAGTTCGCGCGCCAGCGCCTTCACACCCCGGCTGATCGCCGAGACCTCCACCTGCCGGCTCTCGCGGCTCGATCCCGGCGCCGTCAGCAGCTGCAGGTAGTCGATCATGATGCACTGGATGCCGTGCATGCGCGCCATGCGCCGTGCGCGGGCGCGAAGCTGCAGCACCGTGAGACCGGGCGTGTCATCGATGAACAGCGGCGTCTCGCTGAGCAGCCCGCACGCCGAGCCAAGGCGCTGGAACTCCTCGGCGTTGAGCGTGTTGCGCCGGAGGCGCTGCGAATCGACCCCCGCGTACGCGCATAAGAGACGCTGCGTCACCGCCTGGCGGCCCATCTCGAGGCTGAAGAACGCGACCGGGCATGGCGTGCCACCGGCGCCGCCGGAGAGCGCGATCTGCTCGGCGAGGTTCAGCGCAAAGGCCGTCTTGCCCATCGACGGGCGCGCCGCGACGATGATCAGTTCGCCCGGCTGCAGGCCGCCGGTCATCTCGTTGAGCTCGTAGTACCCCGTGTCGAGTCCGGTGATGAGCCGGCCCTCGTTGTCCATCAGCTGATCCATCGTCTGGAGCAGCAGTTCCTTCAGCGACTCCGCCTCGTACGCGCCGGCGTCCTCGGCGATGTCGAAGATCAGCTTCTCCGCGCGGTCCAGCGTCTCCTTGGCGCCGTCCGGCCCGAGGTCGCCGGCGTGGTACGACTCGTAGATGATCTGCCCGGCCGCTTCAATGAGCCGGCGCAGCTTCGACCGCTCGCCCACGATCCGCGCGTAGTGCGGCGCGTTCACCGACGACGGCACCGAGCGCGCCAGCTCCAGCAGGTACTCCGACCCGCCGACATCCTCGAGCACGCCCTTGCCCTTGAGCGACTCCGACAACTGCACGAGGTCGCCCGACTGGTGCAGGTCGTAGGTCTGCACGATCGAGTCGAAGATCAGCCCGTGCGCCTGGCTGTAGAACGACTCGCCGCTGCGGATCTGCTGCAGCACCTCGCCGGTCACCTGCGGGTCGAGGATCATCGACCCCAGCAGCGACATCTCGGCTTCGAGCGAATGGGGGGGCAGGCGGTCAAAGAGACGCGCCAGATCGACGCGCGCCGGGCGCTTCCCGGCGCCCTTCCGCTCGATCTGCTGCCCCACGCCGGTCTGTTCCGCCTGCTCCATCGGCGACATGGTGCCTCCTTGCACGCATCGCCGGCGCTATCGCCAGCGAATCCACAGCCCCGCCACGATCGCGCGCCGCCGGCGGGAACGCAAGAGGACTAGCATCGCCCATGCCCACATCCGAGCGGTTCATCATCGATCATGCCCTCCCCGACGATCTCCCGGCCAACCCGGTGGAGGTCCTCGAGGCCTGGCTCGCCGAGGCCGCCGAGAAAGCGGTGCAGCCCAACCCCAACGCCATGACGCTCGCCACCGTCGACGAGCAGGGGCGACCCGATGCGCGGATCGTCCTCTGCAAGGGCATCGACGTCGACGCCGGCACGGTCACCTTCTATACGAACCGCACCAGCAGAAAGGGGCGCGAACTCGGCGCGACCCCCCGTGCGGCGCTCGTCTTTTTCTGGGACACCCTCGACCGGCAGGTGCGCGTCGAAGGGCCGGTCACCCACGCCAGCGACGCCGAGAGCGACGCGTACTTTCAAAGCCGGCACTGGCAAAGCCGCCTCGGCGCAAGCGCGAGCGATCAGAGCCAGCCTATCGAGAGCCGCGAGGCGCTCCTCGAGAAGGTCATGATGAAGGCGATGGAGCTCGGCATCGATCTCGACAACCCCGAGAAGGCCGAGATCCCGCGCCCCGAGCACTGGGGCGGCTATCGCGTCTGGGCCGAGCGCGTCGAACTCTGGATCAGTGGGCCGGGGCGCGTCCACGATCGCGCTGCGTGGACGCGCACCCTCGCGCCCGACGGCGACGCCTGGACCGGCGGCGCCTGGTCGTCCACACGCCTGCAGCCCTGACCCTCAGCCGCGCTCGGTCGCGAGCGCATCGAGGCACGCCAGCGGCGCTCCGATGTCCACGACTTCGAGGCGCCCCGTCCAGTCGCGCGACCGCTCGTTGCGGAATCCCAGCTTCAGGCCGGCCATCGTCGCCGTCACCGTCGCTCGTGCGCAGCGAGAGGCGTCGAACGGCTCGCCCGCATCGCAGTCGAGGCCGCTGGGGATGTCGACCGCCAGCACCGGGGCCGGCGCGGACCGGAGCCACGCGCACGCGCCGCCGATGCCGCCACGCGGCGAATCGGTCAGCCCGGTGCCGAGCAGCGCATCGACAATGAGCGCCGGCGCGCCGGCCGCCTCCTCGAGCGCTGCTGCCGGACGGTCGCTCTCGATCACACGCCGCTCGAGGTCCATCGCCTCGAGCACGCGCAGGTTCGTCGCCGCGTCGCCGGTATAGGCCTCCGGCGAGCGGAAGAGCAGCGTCACGGTCTTGACGCCCGCGTTGTGCAGCCGACGCGCGAGGGCGAAGCCGTCGCCGCCGTTGTTCCCCGGGCCGCACAGCAGCAGGACGGGGCCGTTGCTTCCATCGAGCATGTCGAGCGCGACGGCAAGTATGCCGGACGCCGCGTTTTCCATAAGCGCGACGCCCGGCAGGCCGTAGCGCTCCATGGCCTCGCGATCGACGGCGCGCACGGCGTCGCGGCTGAACCATCGCGACTCGGCGCCGCGCAGCGTCGCCCGCGCCCGCCCGCTCACGGCCCGATCTGCTCGGTCAGCGTGACAGCCTGGTGGACGAGGCGCGCGATCGACGCGGCGCGCTCATCGTCGCGTCGCGCACTGGCGCGTCCGGAGAGCGAGGCGCCGCCCAGGAGGTCGGCGAACCCCGGCGTCGCCTGGAGCAGGCGCATCGTCGCGTCGGAGACGCGGAAGTCGAATCGGTTCGCCCCCGGCGAGGAGCCCGGCAGCACCAGCCCGCCGCCGCCATACACCCCGATCTCGCCGCGCGCAAGCACGACATGGCGCACCGTGGTGTTCGACGCCGTCGGGTCGAGCGCCGTGCGACCCGCGACAGGCGTGAAGAACTGGTGAATGTGCAGGATGCTGCCGCTGGAGCGCAGCAGGTCGTCGCGTGACATCGCGAGCAGGTCGTCGGCCGGCATATCGCTGAGCACGATGTCGAGCGTGTTCTCGTCGGTGAATGCGTAGAGCGCGGTGACGAAGCGCGGCGTCAGCGTCGCATCGGTCTGCGACGACGACAGTCGCAGCGCGCTCCGCGCGCATCCACTCGCGCACGCGAGGACGCCGATGACCACAAGCAGCGCGAATCGCGCCGAACGGATAGCGCTCACGCCTCCTCCTGCTCGGCGGCGCCGGTCTCGCCCGCCGCGAGCGCCGGCTCGGGCGCAAGCCGGCGGATGCCCAGGCACGCCAGCGCATCGCGCTCGACCAGGCCGCGCAGCGCTTCGCGCGGGATCGTCGGCAGGCTCGAACCGGCGCGCACCGTGTTGATCGTGTAGATCCGTTCGATGGCGCGCTCCGGCGTCTCGTCCGGGTAGCCCGAGCCAAAGAGGAGCTTCCGCAGGAGGCCGCGCTCGAACGCGGACATCAACGCTCCGTACAGCGACCACGCCCGTCGCACGACGCCGGAGATCTCGGCGTAGCACCGCTCGTGCTTGCCGACGAGGGTGAGCGATTCATCCACCCAGCCGTGGCCGAAGTCGCCGACGATGAGCGTCAGCGTCGGCAGCTGGCGCATCACCTCGTCGAGCAGCACGGGCCGGGCGAACTCCAGCACGCTCTCGGCCGACTGCAGGCGAGGGTTCGCCACCAGCACCGGCAGGCGCGCCGTCGCGCACCGTTCGAGCATCGCGAGGCAGTCATCATGGGTTGGGCGGTATCCCTGGTCGGCGGGCGAGATCGCCACGCCGTGCAGCCCCAGTTCCTGGGCGCGGTCGAGTTGCTCGAGGGCGTCGGGCCGAAGCGGGTTGAGTCCGAGCATCCCGACGCGCCGACCGGGGTCGCGCCGGACGCACCCCGCCAGCTCGGCGACCGGATCGGTCACCCCAGGTGCGGGGGTGGTTTCGCCGACCACCACGGCGACGTCAATGCAGCCGAGGTCCTGGTCGAGGTCGCCGGTCGATGCGCCGTCGCCTTCGGGCGCACGGATCGACCGGTGCAGACTCGTCCGCATGTCCACGATCATGTCGGCGCTCCGCGCTGGGCTCATGGATCCCCGGGTCGAGACCGCCGCCGAGCCAGATCCGAGGCATCCGGCGGCGATCGGGGTCCGTATCCTATCGCAGCACGGGCGTCCGGACGCCCGCACCCCGCACGCCGCCCTCCGGGAGTCGCCCGATGCGTCGCCTGCTCGCCGCCTGCCTCATCGTCGGCCTCTGGGGCGTCGCCCCCACGCACGCGGGCATCGGCGGGCCGGGAATTCTCACCTACGACGCCTCCGGGACGATGCGGATCCGCATCCAGCGGGATTACTACGCGACGGGGACATTCCATCCGCGGCGCGAGTATCCGTTCTGGTGGTGGGGCTACGAAGCGCCCGGCGCCGGAGACGAGGGCGAGCCCCAGCAACTGGATCCGGCCCTGAACGCCGGCCCGACGCGCGTCCACCGATTCGTGTGGTCGAGGACGGGCGATGGGGGGTATTACGACCTCTTCCCCTACGGCGGCTGGCTGCCGCGTCAGTTCTCGCCCTACGCCTATTCGTGGGCGAATCTCTCGCCGGGGGGGTGGTCGCCCTGGTGGCGCCAGTACGGCACCTACAACGGCCCCGTGATCATCGGCAGTGCTCGCACCGTCGACCCGGAACGCCTGGACAACCTTGTCGAGGCCGGACCGGCGTTTGAGAAGCCCGTGCCCGTACCCTTCCAGATCGCGCTCGTGCGGCTGCTGCATGCCGGTGCGTACGACGGCGCGATCGACCTATGGCGACGTGCGCGATCCGGCGCTGCGGTATTCGCCGACGGCGCGCCGGCGTATCCCGGTGGGCCGCTGCCGGAGGCGCCAGTCGCGGTCGAGGAGGTCTGGTGGGCCGATGCCCGCCTGCTCGCCGTTGCGCAGGCTGGCGCCGAGCAGTTCGACCGGGCCGGGGCGACCATGCGCGAAGCCTACGGGGTCGACCCGGATCTCTCGTTGTTACCCTTGGCCCCGCAGACACTTGCGCCGAATGTCCGCGACCTGCGCCGTCTCGTGCTCGAGGCGATCGAGCATGCGGATCGGGCGGGGACGGCGGAATCGTGGCTGCTCGCTGGGGTCCTGACGCAGGCCGAGGGTCGGGATCGGGTCGCCGCCCGATTCATCGGGCGGGCCGAGGCGGCCGGGCTCGCGGCCGACATCGCCGAGGCCTTTTACGAGGCCCTGGGCGGGCGTCCGGCGCCCGAGCGACGCTGAGGACAGCGCACGTCCCGCTTGCATCGGGCGGGGGCGTGGGTACACTCTTCGGCTCGCTCGCGGTCGGGAGCCGCCGGGCGACACCGATTCGACACGCAACCGATTGCACCACCGCCACGCCAACGCGGCGGCCCGGGTCGTTCCCGGCGCCCCTGTGTCTGGCGGCCCAGTTCGGCCGGGCGACGCGCGGTGGGAGGTAGGAGCCGATGGCGAAGAAAGAAATTGTCGCGCAGTTCAAGATCATGGCTCCGGGCGGGCAGGCGACGCCTGCGCCCCCGCTGGGTCCCGTGCTTGGCGCCAACGGCGTCAACCCCGGCCAGTTCATCCAGCAGTTCAACGCTGCGACGGCCAAGCTCAACGGCAAGGTCGTCGGCTGCATCGTCACCGCCTACAAGGACCGCTCCTTCGACTTCGTCATCAAGTCGTCGCCGGCATCGGTCCTGATCAAGGAGGCGGCGGGCGTGCAGAAGGGCTCTGGCGAGCCCAACAAGAACAAGGTCGGCAAGATCACCAAGTCGCAGGTCGAGGCCATCGCCAAGGAAAAGGCGGAGGATCTCAACGCGGTCTCGGTCGAGTCGCAGATGCGCGTGATCGAGGGCACCGCCCGCTCCATGGGCATCACTGTGGTGGAGGGCTGATCCATGCCGAACATCCGCACTCGCGCAAGCCGCAAGCACCGTCTCGCCAAGCGCGTCCGCGCCAACAACGAGAACATCCCCCAGAGCCCCGTCTCCGTTGAGGAGGCCGTCGCGGCTGTGAAGGGGTTCAAGGGCCCGAAGTTCGACCAGACGGTCGAGTGCTGCATCCACCTGGGCATCGATCCCAAGCAGGCTGACCAGGCGGTTCGCGGCTCGGTGGCGCTGCCCAAGGGCATCGGCAAGAGCAAGCGCGTCGTCGCGTTCTGCTCCGGCGACGCGGTGGACGCCGCGCTCAAGGCCGGCGCCGTGCGCGCCGGCGGCGAGGAACTCGTCACCGAGGTCGAGAAGGGCTTCATGGATTTCGATGTCGCCGTCGCGACGCCGGACATGATGCGCGTCGTCAGCAAGCTCGGTCGCGTGCTCGGTCCGAAGGGCCTCATGCCCTCGCCCAAGGCCGGCACCGTCACCCCCGACGTCGCCAAGGCCGTCACCGAGTACTCGGCGGGCAAGATCGAGTACCGCAACGACAAGGGCGGCAACGTGCACGCGCCGGTCGGGAAGATGTCCTTCGCTGACGGCGACCTCGTCGAGAACGTCAGCGCGTTCATCGCCACGATCGAGAAGGCCAAGCCCACCGGGGCCAAGGGCCAGTTTATCAAGCGGATCACCCTCAGCGGGACCATGACCCCGGGCGTGCAGATCAAGCAGGCCGCGGTGGTCGAGGCCTGAGCCCCCGAAGGCAGAAGCGAGAGCAGCCATGAGCAAGTTCGTCAAGGAACTGATGTCCCGCGACTACGCGGACCGGCTCGAAGGGGTTGAGAACGCCCTCGTCGTTTCGATCCGCGGCATCGACGCCAACACCAACAACCGCCTGCGGATGGGCCTGCAGCAGAAGGACATCCGCATCACCGTCGTGCGCAACAACCTGGCGCGCAAGACGTTCGACGAGGGCCCGCTGGCCGGCCTCGCGCCGGTGCTCGAAGGGCCCAGCGCGCTGGCCTACGGCGCCGAGAGCGTCATCGACGTGGCGCGCGAGCTCGTCAAGTGGGCCAAGGAAGTCCAGAAGCTCGAGCTCAAGGGCGCGATCCTCGACGGCATGCTCTTCGAGGGCAAGGACGGGGTCGAGCGTCTGAGCAAATACCCCACGCGCGAGGAGGCCCTCAGCGAGGCGGTCACCCTCATCCTCAGCCCGGCCCGCAAGCTTGTCGGCCAGGTCAAGGGCCCCGGCGGACGCCTGCTCGGCGTCGTGAAGGCCATCGAAGAGAAGCTGGAGAAGGGCGAGACCATCGCGAAGGTCGGCTGAGCCGAGCCTCGCGTCCGTTCATACAGGAGACACCGACTTCCGACTGGCCCCGTTCGACAGCGCCGGACCGACCGGCGAAGGGGTTAAAGGCTGAGCGTTTCGGCCCCTCTCGGAATCGATCACGCCGCACGGCGGCGTTTGCAGGAAAGAAGAAGACCCATGAGCGACGAAGCCACGAAGACGTTCGACGCGAAGATCAGCAAGCTCGGCGACGAGCTGGCCGGCCTCACCCTCAAGGAGGCCGTCGATCTCAGCGATTACATGAAGGAGACCTACGGCATCGAGCCGGCTGCCGGCGGCGCCGTGATGATGGCCGGCGGTGGCGGCGGCGGCGAAGCCGCGGCCGAGGAAGAGAAGGACTCCTTCGACGTTGTCCTCACCTCCGGCGGCGACAAGAAGATCCAGGTCATCAAGGTCGTCCGCGAGGTCACCGGCCTCGGTCTCAAGGAGGCCAAGGACCTGGTCGACGGCGCCCCCAAGACGGTCAAGGAAGGCCAGTCCAAGGAGGACGCCGAGGCCCTCAAGGCCTAGCTCGAAGAGGCCGGCGGCAAGGTCGAGCTCAAGTAACGCCTATACCCGGCTGGGGCGTTCCGCCCCGGGCGGCTCCGGACAGGGGTCGCGCCCGCACCCGTGCGGGCGCGGCCCTTTCTTTGCGCGACAGCCCCGTTCGGCGCCCGCCTTGCAGGGGGCCCGTCCGGGGGGTATACTGCCGGGCTCGGCGCGGTAGACGGTTTGATCAGCACGACCACCCACATCTAAGCCTTTCGGCGCGTGCCGCCGCCCACGAGCGGCGGCGCCGGCGCTGTTCATCGCGAGGACCTCGATGCAAGCAACGAAGGTGCGCGATTTCTCCAAGCGCGGCGACGCGATCCCCGTTCCCGATCTCACGCGCGTGCAGCGCGACGCTTACGAGCGGTTCCTGCAGATGGCCCACGGCCCGCAGGAGCGCGAGATCCGGATGGGGCTCGAGAGCCTGCTGAGGGAGATCTTCCCCATCGTTTCGTACGACGAGACGATGTCGCTGGAGTATCTCTACTACGACCTGGACGAGCCCCGGTACACGCCCGACGAGTGCCGCGAGCTCCGCCTGACGTACGCGTACCCGTTCCGCGTCGCGGTCCGTCTGTCGCGCGAGAACCACCCCGACCTCGTCGAGGAGGAGATCTACCTCGGCGAGATTCCCATCATGATGGGCGGGGGCGAGTTCATCGTGAATGGCGCCGAGCGCGTCATCGTCAGTCAGCTGCACCGCTCGCCCGGCGTCGACTTCTCCGTCGTCAGCGCCGAGGCCGACCGCCCGCTGCACTCGGCGCGCATCATCCCCGAGCGCGGCTCGTGGATCGAGATCGAGGTGACCAAGAAGGACGTCCTGGCGATGCGGATTGACCAATCCGCCAAGCTCGCCGCGACCACCTTCCTGCGTTGCCTCAGCGAGGAGATCGCCAGCACCGAGGCGATCCTCAGCCTGTTCTACGAGATCAAGGAAGTCGCGACCGACAAGCTCAAGCCCGAGCACTACGCCGCCCAGCCGATCATCGACACCGAGACCGGCGAGGAGCTGATCGGCGTCGGGCGCCAGCTGGGTGAGGCCGTCGAAGCGATCCAGAACTCGAGCCTCAAGAAGGTCCGCGTCATCGCGAACCCGTCGGACCCGCTGATCCTCAACACCGTCGCCGAGGAGCGTCTCGACCAGTTCAATGAGATCGCGCAAAGCGAGTACGACGCGGCCCTGCTGAAGGTCTACACGCGCCTGCGCCCCGGCAACCCGCCGCAGGTCGACAAGGCCAAGGCGCTGCTGCAGGAGAAGTTCTTCGACGACTCCCGCTACCGCCTCGGCAAGGTTGGGCGCTTCCGCCTGAATCGCAAGTTCGACCTTGACGTCCCCGAGGATGAGATGTTCATCCGGGCCGAGGAGTTTCTGCGCGTCATCCAGTACATCCTCGACCTGCGCAGCAAGCGTCCCGATCCGAAGACCGGGCGCCCGATCGCGCAGCTCGACGACATCGACCACCTGGGCAACCGTCGCCTGCGCACGCTCGACGAGCTCGCGGTCGAGGAGATGCGCAAGGGCTTCCTCAAGCTGCGGCGCACCGTGCAGGAGCGCATGAGCGTCAAGGACCCCGACGAGCTGACCAAGATCGCAGACCTGGTCAACTCGAAGGCCGTCTCGAGCGCCATCGAGTTCTTCTTCGGTCGCAGTGAGCTGAGCCAGGCCGTCGACCAGACCAACCCGCTCTCGAGCCTCGTGCACGAGCGTCGCCTGTCGGCCCTCGGCCCCGGCGGCCTGAACCGCAAGCGCGCCGGCTTCGAGGTGCGCGACGTGCACATCTCGCACTACGGGCGCATCTGCCCGATCGAGACGCCGGAAGGCACCAACATCGGTTTGATCGCGTCGCTGGGCATCTACTCGGCGATCGACTCCTACGGCTTCCTCCTGACCCCGTATCGCGAGGTCAAGACCGGCAAGCTGACGGGCAACGTCGTCAGCCTTCGCGCCGATGAGGAGATGAAGGCCATCCTCACCCCCGTCGACTCGCTCGACGAAGAGGGCAAGCTCAAGAAGGGCAACGTGCTGGCGCGCGTCGACGGTGAACTCGCCGAGGTGAACTCCGGCGACGTGAACTTCGTGGACATCGCGCCCAAGCAGATC
>JBICHM010000089.1:0-17386 GCA_043101835.1 Phycisphaerales bacterium
GACTCGGCTTAAGCGACTGGTTGGCGATTTTGAAGTACCCGCCTCCCGCGAGTTTTTTGAACTTGACCAGGGCAAAGTCGGGTTCGACGCCGGTCGTGTCGCAGTCCATGAGCAGGCCGATCGTGCCCGTCGGGGCGATGACCGAGACCTGCGCGTTGCGGTAGCCGTGGGTCTCACCGAGCGACACGGCCTCGTCCCACGCGGTCGTGGCGCGGGTGAGCAGGTCGGCGCTGTTGGCGAGGTTCGCGCGCCGGGCGACGGCGTGGTCGATCGGCACGGGCGGGACGGGGAGCTGCTCGTAGGCGTCCTTGCCCTTCGCGGTGCGGGCGACGCCGTGGGCGGCGCGCCGGTGGTTGCGCATGACGCGGAGCATGTGCTCGCGGTTAGCCGCGTAGCCGTTGAAGGGCCCCTGGGCCTTGGCGAGCAGGGCGCTCTGGCGGTAGGAGCGGCCGGTGAGGATGCTCGTGAGCATCGCGCAGATCGCGCGACCCTCGTCGCTGTCGTAGGGCACGCCGGCCTGCATCAGCATCGCGCCGAGGTTGGCGTAGCCGAGGCCGAGGGTGCGGTAGTCCCACGAGAGGCGGGCGATCTCGCGGCTCGGGAAGGCGGCCATGAGGACGCTGATCTCGAGGACGGTCGTCCACAGATCGATCGCGTGCTCGTAGCGCTCGACATCGAAGGCGCGCGTCCTGGCGTCGTAGAACTTCAGGACGTTGATCGACGCCAGGTTGCACGCCGTGTTGTCGAGGAACATGTACTCCGAGCACGGGTTGCTCGCGTTGATGCGCCCCGACTCCGGGCAGGTGTGCCAGGCGTTGATCGTCGTGTCGTACTGCACGCCGGGGTCGGCGCAGCGCCACGCGGCGTAGCAGATGTCCTTCCACAACGACCGCGCATCGACCGTCCGGGCGATCTCGCCGGTCGTCCGGAAGGTCAGGTCCCACGATGCGCCCTCGTCCACCGCGTGGAAGAAGGCGTCGGGGATGCGGACGGAGTTGTTGCTGTTCTGCCCGCTGACGGTGGCGTACGCCTCGCCGTTGAAGTCGAAGGTCAGATCGAGGTCCATCCGCTCCGCGGCGTCTCTGATCGACTCATCGTGCTGCTTGAGGACCTTCAGGCCCTCCACCATCGCGGCGACCTTGATCTCCTCGCGCACCTTCCAGTTGACGAACTTGTCGATGTCGGGGTGATCGAGGTCGAGGCACACCATCTTCGCGGCTCGGCGCGTCGTGCCGCCGCTCTTGATGGCGCCCGCGGCCCGGTCGCCGATCTTCAGCCAGCTCATCAGGCCGCTGGACTTCCCGCCGCCGGCGAGCGCCTCGTTCTCGGCGCGCAGGCTCGAGAAGTTCGTGCCCGTGCCCGAGCCGTACTTGAAGAGCCGAGCCTCGCGGACCCAGAGGTCCATGATGCCGCCCTCGTTCACGAGGTCGTCGCCGACGCTCTGGATGAAACACGCGTGCGGCTGCGGGTGGCTGTAGGCATCGTCGGCGAGGCGGACTTCGCCGGACTTGTGGTCCGCGATGTAGTGTCCCTGCGCGGGCCCGGTGATGCCGTACGCCCACTGCAGCCCGGTGTTGAACCACTGGGGACTGTTGGGCGCCGCCATCTGGTGGACCAGCATGAAGCAGAGTTCGTCGTAGAACGCCTGGGCGTCCTGCGCGGAGTCGAAGTAGCCGTGCGTCTCGCCCCAGTGGCGCCAGCAGCCGGCCAATCGATGGATCACTTGTCGCGCGGACCTCTCGGGGCCGGTGACGGGGGTGCCCTGCTTATCGAGCACGGGCTTGCCATCGGCGCCGGTCTGCGGCACGCCGGCCTTGCGGAAGTACTTGCTCACCATGATGTCGGTGGCCAGCTGCGACCACGACGAGGGGATCTCGGCGTCCTGCATCTCGAAGACGACCGAGCCGTCGGGGTTCGTGATGCGCGACGAACGCGTGCTCCACTCAACGGTGGAGAACGGGTCCTGGCCTGCGGTGGTGAACTTCCGGGTGATCTTCATGGGTCAATCCTTGACCTTAAATGAATCAGCTATGGCTGCAATAACACCAGATGAGACGCCGACAGAGCCGAGTCAGGTAAGATTTGACTCTTCAATCATCTGTCGCTTTGCCCGGAGACGCGCGGCCTCATCGGCCATCTTCGCAAAGGAGAGCGCCTCCGACCTAACGAGCACTTCGTAACGCTCGTCAAAAGTTGTCGAAAGAAACAAGCGACCCCGGCGGACATCCAAGAAGCTAAGCGACGGAAATGCTCCAGTACTACGAGGATCAAGCCAGAACGCCATTTGCATCAAATGCAATACCGTTTCGATCGCCGAAGGATGTGGCTCAGGATTCTTCGTGTACATTTTGACATAATGCTTTCCGAACGAGGTTCCGAATCCAAGCTCAGGCGCAACGCTCACGGTGAGCCGTCCAAGCGAAAGCGCAAGCCGCCGGCCACCGAGCCACACCGGAGCCTGCTCCTGGAACTCACGCGCCCAAAATCGGTAGTACCCCTTGCAAAGCAGGTCGTATGACTGCCTCTTTGATGACGCGACATGATTCGGAATATCGTGAATTGCTGCGGCAGTTCTCTTCGCTCTGTGCGCGGCTTTCACGAGCGTCCGAAACTCGCGGTAAAAATCGCTCCCGGCGTTGTAGCCTCGCTCTTGGTTAGCGATATACCGGTCAACAACATCAACCTTGGCAAGGCCAGATGCAAGGAGAAAGTCGGCCATCGTAGTTAAGCCGACGCGGTAAGTCATCTCATTCTCGACCGTCTTCATCTATGGTCTCACAGTAACGGCGAGCCGCGGAGGATCAGAACGCCCTAGGAGGCACAAGGCCCGGTGCGAAACACTAGTTGCACTTGGAAGCACTTCGTGGTGCAGCCACCGCCGTCTGAATTGTGTTTCTTCAAACCATGCCCATCCAGAAAAGCATGCACTGCCGTCACCAATCCTCGCAGGTGTCGCCGAAGATCCTGATCGCCGCTGAATATCGCTCCGAAGTGGGTGACTTGCGAAATTCTTAAGTACACGGACCTGGGTGTTCCATCGCTCGTTGCGGACAATAGTAAGAAGGGCAAAGTCGATATTGTAGAGCTCGGCGATACGGCGAGACACGGCGGAGAGGCTCGAGCGAAGTTGGCCTGCTGCCCGAAGAATGGTCTCGATCGAAAGGTGCGAATGATGCGTTGCTCGAACGACTTCGTCAGCGGGCATGAGCAACTCACAGGCAATGAAGTCGCACAGGTCCTCTTCAATGCGATTGCCAGGAGCGATGAACAAAGATCGCGTTGCCAACGAACGGGTGTCCGGCACCAAGCGATGCAATACGACATGCCCCAACTCATGAGCGAGCGAGAATCTCTGTCGCTCCGTGGATGCTGCCTGATTCAGCGCAATCTCATATTCGTCACTGCCTTGTTTTGGAATCAGCATCGCATCACAAGGCAGTGGCCTCTCCGTTATCCGTGCAACGCCGAGCGCTCCTGCTAGCCGAACCAGATCTACTGGTGATTGGGCACATCCATGATCGATGGCTAAACGTCGCACATGTGCTAGCAGGCCGTCTCGAACATTGGATGTTCCAAGCGCCTCCGAGACTGCCATAAGCAGCTCGTTTGGTTTAGTCGCGACGCGCATTTGAGCCTCCCCGCCTGTGCGCTCAAGTTAGCTCATCCGAAGAGAGTGGGGCCCTCACTTATCTCCAACAGCCACTGCTCCAACATCTGGTCGCTGACGGGCTCGAACCGATAGACGGCATCATCTCGGCTGAGCTGATCGAATGCCTTCGCACGCTCGGTAGCGCGCTGCTTGAGGCTGTCACGCTCCTCAGCACTCAGGCCACGCAGTGCCGAGAACTTGTCGATCCGATCTTCGTCGCGCTTGTACTCGTTGATTCCCATCTGGTGCCTTTCTGCAATATGAGGGATTTTCTTGCAGGAGTGCTTATTCGACTACTAATCGACTTGCGGCAAAGTCAGCCCGCTCTGGTCCTGGTACTTCCCCGCCTTGTCGGCGTACGAGACCGCGCAGACGCGGTCGGCCTTGAGGAAGACCAGCTGGGCGACGCCTTCGTTGGCGTAGACCTTGGCGGGCAGCGGGGTGGTGTTGCTGATCTCAAGGGTCACGACGCCGCGCCACTCGGGCTCCAGCGGCGTGACATTCACGATCAGGCCGCAGCGGGCGTAGGTGCTCTTGCCGACGCAGATCACCAGCACATCGCGCGGGATGGTGAAGGTCTCGACCGTTTCGCAGAGGGCGAAGGAGTTCGGCGGGATGACCACATGGTCGGCGCCGGTCTGCGCGGTGTCGATGTCGACGAAGAGGTCGTCGGTGAACTTCTTGGGGTCGACGATCGACACGCCGCCGGTGCGCGGCGTGGGCGTGAAGATCTTGAACCTGGTCCCGACACGGACGTCGTAGCCGTAGGAGGAGAGTCCGTAGGAGACGGAGCCGGGGCGCTTCTGCCCCTCGGCGAAGGGCTCGATGCCCACGAGTTCGCGGATCTGTGAGTCGCAGAGGACGGACATACCGACACCCCCCGCACGTGCCTGCGGGCGCCGCGCCCTGGGTTCGTGCGTTTGGCCAGCCGGGCCGAGTCCGGCCCGCTGGGGGCCGAGGTCGCGGGCCCGGCGTGCCCGCTGTGCTGTCTCGCGCCCGGCGACCTCCCGCCGCGCGTCGTGTCCCGCCGGTCGATTTGGCCCTGGCGCCCTCTCGGGCACGCTCGGGCCTCCCACACCACGACCGGGGACACGCAGTCTACCCCCATATGTCGTATGGGCAAGTGTGTTCTCCGCAAAATACGGGGGAATCGGGCATCTGGCGCATCCGGCGCGCAACTGCCGTTCCTGACCGGATTTCCGCTGTGGAATCGCCCTGTGGACCGCCTGGCGCATGCTGGCGCGAGGGCGGAAACCACCTGTGCGGGGGCTACGCTGAAGGGGTCGGCCCCCCCACCGGTTGTGGTTCGGGGGCGGGCCGGACGGAGCCCGGAACAGGCCGGACGCAGGAGGCGTCGTGACGCAGCACGCAGCAGAGCATGGAACGGATGGACTTCTCGCGGACCTGACCGATGCGCAGGCGCAGGCGGTGCGCCACGAGCGCGGGCCGCTCTTGATTCTCGCGGCGGCGGGGTCGGGCAAGACGCGCGTGATCACGCGACGCATCGCGATGCTGATCCATCGCGGCGTGCCGGGGTGGCGCATCTGCGCACTGACCTTCACCAACAAGGCCGCCGGCGAGATGCGCGAGCGCATCGAGCACCTGCTCGGCGCGAACAGCCGGGCCGTTCGAGGCCTGACCGTCACCACCTTCCACAGCCTCTGCGCGCGCCTGCTGCGCCGCTACGCCGATATCGCTGGGCTGCCGGGTGTCGGGCCGGACTTCGTGATCTACGACTCCAGCGACCAGGCGGCGCTGATGAAGCGTGTGATCGGCGACCTCGGGCTGAATACAAGCAACTGGCCGGCGCGCGCGATGCTCGGGCAGGTCTCAAACGCCAAGAACGAGCTGCTCGATGCGCAGGCCTTCGAGAAGAACGCGGGCGACTTCTACAGCCGGAACATCGCGAAGATCTACACGGCGTACGAGCGGGCGCTGCGCCGGGCGAACGCGGTGGACTTCGACGACCTGCTGCTGCTGACCGCGCGCATGCTGCGCGAGTGCGAGCCGGCGCGCCAGGAGATCCAGGACCGCTGGCGTCACCTCCTGATCGACGAGTACCAGGACACGAACCGCGCGCAGTTCGCGATCGCCTCGCAGCTGGTCGGGCTGGACCCGGGCGCCGAGGCGCCGAACGTGTGCGTGGTGGGCGATCCGGATCAGTCGATCTACGGCTGGCGCGGGGCGGACATCTCGAACATCCTCGAGTTCGAGCAGCGGTACCCGGGGGCGACGGTGATCGCGCTGGGGGAGAACTTCCGCAGCCGTGCGCCGATCCTCGGTGCGGCCGATGCGCTGATCAAGCACAACATCCAGCGGAAGGACAAGCCGCTCTTCACGCGGCGCGAGGGCGGCTCGGACGTCTCGGCGACGGTGTGCCGCGACGAGCGTCACGAGGCGTCGCTGGTGAGCGACTGGCTGCGGGCGCTGCACGACGGCGATGCGGGTCTGGCGACGGGCGACGAGGCGGTCGCGCCGGTGGCGTGGAAGGACATGGCGGTCTTCTACCGCACGAACGCCCTGAGCCGCGTGCTGGAAGATGCGCTCCGCGCCGACGGCGTGCCCTATGTGATCGCGCGGGGCACGGCGTTCTACGAGCGCGAGGAGATCAAGGATGCGCTCGCCTACCTGCGGGTGCTGGCGAACCCGGCCGACGATGTGTCGCTGCGCCGGATCATCAACAAGCCGACGCGCGGGATCGGGAAGGCGACGCTCGACGAGATCGATGCGCTGGCCGGGCGCGAGCAGACGCCGCTGATCGACGCGGTGCGGAACGCCGCCGCGTCGGGCGAATCCCTCGGCCTCACCGCGCGCGCGACGAACGCGCTGCAGAAGTTCCTCGCGATGTTCGACGGCTGGCGCGAGACCTGCGAATACATGGGCGAGGAGGTCGTCGGCGACCTGGCGGAACTGGTCGAGCGCATCGTGCGCGAGAGCGGGCTGGAGAAGCACTACCTCCAGAAGGCCACGCGCTCGGGCGAGCCCGGCGAAGAGAAGGCGGAGAACCTCGCCGAGCTGATCTCGAGCGCCGCGGAGTTCGCCGAGGGGTACGACCCCACCGGCGACCCGGCGATGGAGACGCCCGACCTCGAGGAGCTCGACGAGATCCCCGACTTCGCGGCGGACCTCGCGGCTGACGCGAAGGCGGATGAGTTCGCCGGCCTGCCCCCCCTGCTCGGGATGCTGCGGGCGTATCTGGAATCGGTGGCGCTCGTCGCGGATGCGGACAAGGTGGACCCCAGCCAGGGCGCCGTCACGCTGATGACGCTGCACGCGGCGAAGGGGCTGGAGTTCGAAGCCGCGGCCGTCGTCGGCCTCGAAGAGGGCCTGCTGCCGCACGGGCGGTCGATCGAGAGCGAATCGGCGCTGGAAGAGGAGCGCCGGCTGCTGTTCGTCGGCATGACGCGCGCGATGGAGCGTCTGCTGCTGACCAGCGCGCGGTACCGCACGCACCGCGGCGTGCACGAGCGGACAATCCCGAGCCGGTTCCTCGAGGAGCTGCCGCGCGAGCATGTGACGATGAGCGACCAGTCCGAGTCGTTCGAGGCCGGCTCGTGGGACGAGGGCTCATCGTCGATGGGCGACTGGTCGGGCGGAAACGACCCCGCGCAACCCGACGAACTCGACGGGCTGCGCGAGGGGTTGATGGTGCGTCACCCACGCTTCGGCGTCGGGAAGGTGGACGCGATCGTGAGCCGCGGCACGAACCCGCGCGTGCGGATCCTGTTCCGCGACGCGGGGCCGAAGACGATCGTGCTGGGGTATGCGCCGCTGGAGCCGCTGGACTAGCGGCGCCGCCGGAGGACGCCGAGGGCGGCGAAGCCGAAGAGCGAGGCGGCGCCGGGCGTCGGCAGCGTGCGCATGCTGATGCGCAGCTGGAGGTCGCTGAGTTCGGTGATCTGGCTTGCGTCGCTGTCGCCGAACGCCTGGCCGTATGCGGAGCCGGAGAAGTCGATCGTGTAGACGCCGGGATCGAGGAGATCGCGGAAGCCGGCGGACACGCCGTCGGGGCCGCGTTCATCGAGTCGCAGGTTGTACTGGAAATCGGTGTTCTGGAAGTCGACGTTGACCATCCAGTTCACTTCGGCCGAGCCGGCGCTGGCGATGGCGGCCTCGAAATCGACGCCGCTGAAGTTCTCGATGTCGCGCACGGCGAAGTCGAACTGCCCACTAAAGGCGACCTCCGCGGTGACGGACGACTGGGGGGCGACGGCGCGTCCGAAGAGGTCGATGTCCACGAAGAGGTCGAAGCCGTCAGGGCCGGCGTGAAGTCGGTTCGCGAGGCGAGCGCGGCTCGTCCCCGCGCTGGTGGCGAGTTCTGCGTCGGCGACGCCCTCGAGGAAGGCGGGCGTGAACGGATCGTCTGTCCGCGTATCGGCGCGCCAGACCCAATCGAGGCGATCCTCGCTCTGGCCTGCGCCCGAGGGCGCGAATGTCGCCGTCCGGGCTTCAGCGGTGAAGTCGGCGCGGAGCGGGGTGATGGCGCCAGGAGAGGCGCAGGCGAATGAGAGCGCAGCGACAGCGGCGGCGCAACGACGGATGGTGAATGCGTGCATCGATGACTCCAAATAAGCGCGCCGCTGTGCGGGCGGCGCTATCCCTGTGTGTGCGCACTGAGATTAGCGGCTGCGCGTGCGGGCGTTCCCACTGATCCTGCGCGCGCACCCAAACCGAGCGCGCCGTTGGGGCGTCATTCGGTGTCGATCGGGCTACGCCGGCGCGCCGATGCGTTCGCAATAGTCGCTCAGCGTGTCGCGCTCGATCCAGATGGCGTCGCAGCAGGTGGAGCGCTGCTCGGGGCCGCCGCCGAAGATCTCCTGGATGCGGTAGAGGTCGAAGCCGCGGTCGCGGAGGAAGCGGTCGAGGTCGCCGAAGAGCGCGGCGTCTTCGTAGAGCTCGACGAGTTGCGCCTCGCTGTAGACCGCACGGACGCTCGTGCGCAGCAAGCGGTCGGCGCCCTTGAGCGCTTCGAGTTCAAAGCCCTGCAGATCGAGCTTGAGGAAGTCGATGCGATCGACGCCCTGCTCGTCGGACCAGTCGTCGAGCGTGACAACGGGAACCGTCTCGGTGCGCCGGAGCGTCACTTTCTCGCCGTGGTAGCCGTGGAGTCGGTTGGCGGCCGTGAGAATGCTCGACGTGCCGGTGCAGCCGTTGACCCGGATCTCGAGTTCGTCAGGGGCGCCACCGAGGGCGGCGTGGACGGCGGTGGCGCGCGGCTCGTCGGCGAGGGCGCTCGCGAGCTGGTCGAAGGTCTCGCGGACGGGCTCGAACGCGTAGATGGTGGCGGCGGGGAATGCGCCGAGCAGGCGACGCGTGACGCGTCCGATGTGGGCGCCGCCGTCGACGATGACCAGGGGCTCCGTCGCGCCGAGGATGGCGCCGACGGCCTCGTAGGCGTCGGTGGCGAAGAGCTGGGTGGGCGGCGTGAACGAGGGCGCGGCGGTGGTCATGCCGGGAGAGTCGGTCCCGGCGCGCGATCGGGTGCAGTAATGCCGGTCCAACGCGTTGATTCGAGAGCACGGCGCCGGCAAACAAAGCCTTGCCGGCGGAACACAACCGTCACACGAGCAGCGTCGCCGGGTGCTCGAGGAACTGCTTCACCGTGGTGAGGTACTCGGCGGCCATGGCGCCGTCGATCACGCGGTGGTCGCTGGACATGGTCATCTGCATCTCGTGGCCGACGACGATCTGGCCGTCGCGGACGACGGGCTTCTCGACGGCGCCGCCGACGGCGAGGATGGCGCTGTTCGGCGGGTTGATGATGGCGGTGAAGTGCTCGACGCCGTACATGCCGAGGTTGCTAATGGTGAAGGTGCTGTCGGCCATCTCCTCGACGGTGAGGCCCTTGCTGCGGGCCTTCTCGGCGAGGCGCTTGGTGTCGGCGGAGATCTGGCGAAGCCCCATGCGGTCGGCGCTGCGGAGCGTCGCGACAACGAGGCCGCCGCCCTTCGACGCATCGAGCGCGATGGCGACGCCGACATTCACCTCGCCGTTGATCTGGATGGCGTCGCCCTTCCAGCTGCTGTTGACGAAGGGGTGCTGATGCATGGCCAGCGCGCAGGCGCGGACGAGGAAGTCGTTCACGCTGAGCTTGACGCCCTGCTCCTGCAGCTGCTCGTTGAGCTGCTTGCGCAGCGCGAGCAGCGGGTCCATGTTGACCGCGAGGGTGACCTGGTAGTGCGGGACGGTCGTCTTGCTCTCGACGAGGCGCTTGGCGATCGTCTTGCGCATGTTCGACAGGGAGACGGACTTCGCCTCGAGGCGCTCCGCCGGCGCCATGGCGGGCGCCGGGGCGGCCTGCTGCGCGGGGGCGCTCGCGCCGGAGGCGGCGGCTTCGACATCCTTCTTCACGATGCGACCCGAGGGTCCGCTGCCCTCGATGCGGGAGAGATCGACGCCCTTCTCCTCGGCGACCTTCCTTGCCAGCGGGCTGGCGAAGATGCGCCCGTTGCCCGATCGGGCGCTCGCCTCACCGCCTGACGGCGCGGCGCCATTGCGCTCGGTGGAGGCGGGCTCGGTCGCAGTCGCGCTCGAGGATTCGGAGGAGGACGCATCGTCGGCGCCCTCGGCCTTCGCCTTCGGAGCGCCGGACGCCGCGCCCTCGGCGGCCTTCGCGGCGTCGGCTGCGTCCTCGCCCTCCTCGGCGAGCACGGCGATGAGCTTGCCGACCTCGACGGAGTCGCCTTCGCCGGCGACGATCTTCGCGATCGTGCCGTCGTCGTAGGCCTGAAGCTCCATGGTGGCCTTGTCGGTCTCGATGTCGGCGAGCACATCGCCGGCGGAGACCTCGTCGCCCTCCTTGACGTTCCACTTGATGACGGTGCCCACCTCCATGGTGTCGCTGAGGCGGGGCATGGTGATTTCGATGGGCATACGCGTCGCTCGCGGGGGGTCAGGGGTCTCGGGAAGCCCCAGTATACGACCCGCGCCCGGCGCCGACGGGCGTCTAGTTCCCCTCGAGTGCGGCCTCGTACCGCTGCAGAGTGCTCGTGTAGTAGCCCACCCATGAGCCATCCTCGGGTTCCAGGTCGAGCGCCCGTCGCTCGAGCTCCACCGCCCGCGCCACCTCGCCCTGCTCGAAGGCGATCATGCCGAGCACATGCAGCGGGAAGGCCTGGGTCTCGCCGGAGAGATCGAACGCGCGCGACGCCAGGTCGGCGGCGAGCCCGAGGTCGCGATCCCGGATCTGCCCGTCAGCGTTGAGTGTGATGGTCCAGGCGATCGAGTTGAGCTTCTCCCAGTCGTCGCCCGCCGCGTCGACGGCATCCTCCCAGCGCTGCTCGGCGATGAGCTCGTCGAAGGTCTCGCCGGCCGTCAGCCGGGCCTCGAAGGTCTCGCGCCAGGGCGCCGGGTCCCACGCGCCGGCCACGACCTGTTCGAGCACGCCGGGGAGGTCGTCCACCTTGGGATGGCCGATCCAGACGATCTCGCCGTCGCGATCGATGATGACCGACTGCGGGATGGAGTACTCGCTCATCGCTTCGAGCACGCCCAGGCGCACGGAGGCGTCCGGATCGGTCGCGACGGTGAAGCGCATGCGGTCCGTGTGCGTCTGGTCCTTGAAGGGCCTGTTGAGGAATGGCTCCACCGTCTCGAGCGGCTCATCGGAGAGCGCGACGACGATCACCCCGTCTTCGGCGTACCGCTCCTGCAGTTCGCTGATCTCGGGGAAGCCGGCGATGCATGGCGCGCACCAGGTGGCCCAGAAGTCGATGACGTAGATATTCCCATCGCCGGGCGTGAGGGCGGAGACGCCGCTGGGGGACTTCACCCAGTGCGCGATGTCCATCGCGGGCGCGGCGTCGCCGATGCGCAGCGACGGGTGTTCGGCGTCGGGCGAAGCCGCGAGTGTCGCGGCGACGAGCATGGCGGTGATCAGCATCGAGTTTTCCCCTGGAAGTGTCGGAACGGCCGATGCGGCGCGTCCTCCACCTCGTATTCCACCGCGCCGACGGCGCGGATGCACACAGATGGGGGCCGAGTCGGATGAGATGTCTCAATCACGGGTTTTCCACCGGTCGGAAGCGCTCGATGCGATGCGTTCGAGGCTTCAGCGTTCACGCTGCGCTCTGGATGAGCGCGCTGTTCATGGCGCTTGCGGCCGGAGCCCAGCCCGGGCCGCCCGAATATTTCCAGGAGGTCGCCAACGCGGTGCAGCGCGGCGTGGAATCGGTGTTCCTTCCTGAAGGTGAGGCCGTGAACTACGCAGGGGCGTCGGTGGAGGTCGAGCGCCTGTATCACGCCTATGCCGATGACGCCGACCGGTTCGGCGTCTTTGCGCAGGTTGCGCCACCGTGGATGGCGGCGACAGGACGTCTGACGCTCGCGCAGGAGGTCTGGGACGCGCAGGGGCGCGCGGTCTCGGCGCCTGCAGCGCCGGCGGATCTCGAGGCGGTTGATGCGCTCGAGGCAATCGTCGACGCGTCGCGCGGGCGGCGGGTGGTGATGCTCAACGAAGCGCACCACGTGCCCATGCACCGCGCGTTCGGGCGACGCATCGTCAAGGCCCTCGCAGCGGAGGGCTTCACGCACCTGGCGGTCGAGGGGCTCGCCAACGAGGCGGCGCCGAACTTCGTGAACGACACGGTCGCGAGTGGACGGCCCACCGTGACCGGCGGGTTCTATGTGCGCGAGCCGATGTTCGGCGAGCTGCTGCGCGCCGCGATCGACGCGGGCATGACGCTCGTGCCGTACGAGACGACGGATCGCGCGCCGAGGGCGACGCCGGCCGAGTCGATCAACGCGCGCGACGCGGCCCAGGCGAAGGCGATCAGCGCGGTGCTGGAGGCAGATCCCGACGCGCGCGTGCTCATCTTCTGCGGCTACTCCCACCTGACCGAGTCGCCGAGCATGATGGGCGACGACGAACTGCGCTGGCTCGCCTGTCGACTGCGCGATGCGCTAAGCATCGATCCCCTGACGATCAGCCAGACGCAGTACACCCCCACTTCGTCGCCCGAGCACGATGCGGAGGCGTACGGCGATCTAATCAATCGATTTGGGCCCGAGGACGTCATTGCGCTCCGCGATGCCGCGGGCGCGCTGTGGTCGCCGATGCCGGGGTCGTTCGACATCGCGGTCGTGCACCCGCGCCTGCAGGATGCCGAGGGCCGGCCGGGGTACATGCTGCTGGGCGGCGAGCGGATGCTCGCGACGATTCCGAACGCCCGGCTCGACGGCGACGAACGGGTCTTCGTGCAGGCGATCCCGGCAGGCGAAGACCCCGCCGACGCCGTGCCGGTGGACCAGCGCTGGATCGGGCCGGAGGACGACGCGACGCTGGCGTTGTGCCCGGGGGCGTATCTGATTCGCATCTACGACAGTGAGGCGACGCTTATGCGCGAGGAGCAGATCGTGGTGGGCGGGGAGTGACTACGCCGTCCGCGTCGCCGCCTTCACCGCGGCGACGATCTTGCGCGCGTTGGGCAGGTACTCGGCCTCGAGGTTCTTGGCGTAGGGCGTCGGCACATCGTCGGTGTTGACGCGGATGGGCGGGTGGTCGAGCCAGTCGAAGCCGTGCTCGCAGACCTGGGCGATGACCTCGCTCGCGACGCCGCCGAAGGGCCAGGACTGATCAACGACGACAATGCGGTTGGTCTTCTTCAGGCTGCGGAGGATGGCGGGGGTGTCGAGCGGGCGGACGGTGCGCATGTCGAGCAGGTCGCACGACACGCCGTCCTTCTCGAGCGCCTCGCAGGCCTCGCGGCAGAAGTGCACGGGGCGGCCGAAGGAGACGACCGTGCAGTCCGCGCCCTCGCGGCGCAGGATCGCCTCGCCGAAGGGGACGGTGTACTCCTCCTCGGGCACCTCGCCCTTGTCGCTGAGCATGCGCTCGCTCTCGAGGAAGAAGACGGGGTCGTCGTCGCGGATGGCGGTCTTCAGCAGGCCCTTGGCGTCGTAGGGGTCGCTCGGGATGGCGATCTTGACGCCGGGGACATTGGAGTACATCGCCTCGACGCACCAGGAGTGCGTGGAGCCGAGCTGCCCGCCGGCGCCGTTGTTGCCGCGGAAGACGATGGGGCAGCCCCACTGCCCGCCGGACATGTAGAGCATCTTCGGAACATTGTTCAGGATCTGGTCCGCCGCGACGAGGCTGAAGGACCAGCTCATGAACTCGATGATCGGGCGCAGGCCGTACATCGCGGCGCCGACGCCGAGGCCCGCGAAGCCGTTCTCGCTGATAGGCGAGTCGATGATGCGCTTCGGCCCGAACTCGTCGAGCATGCCCTGGGAGACCTTGTAAGCCCCCTGGTATTCGGCCACTTCCTCGCCGATCAGGAAGATGCGCTCGTCGGCGCGCATCTCCTCACTCATGGCTTCGCGGAGGGCTTCACGGAACTGGATCGTGCGCGCCATCGTGTTCAGCCCTGCCCGTTCAGGAGCGGGTTCGGCGCTCCGGTGGTGTACTCGCGGATCGGGCTCAGGCCCGGCTGCGGGTTGACGAAGACATCGCTGTAGAGCTCGGTTTCGGGGTCGGGCTTGTCCGACTCCTCGGCGAACTTCACGGCGTCGCGGACGATCGAGCGCAGTTCCTTCTGCATGCTCTTGTAGTCGTCCTCGGTCATCGCCTTGCGCTCCTCGATGAGGTGCTTGGCGAGGCGGTCGATCGAGTCCTTCTCCTGGAACTCGCTGACCTCCTCCTTCGTGCGGTACTTCTGCGGGTCGCTCATCGAGTGGCCGTGGTAGCGGTAGGTCTTGATCTCGACGAAGGCGGGGCGGACCTCGTCGCGGCAGGCGTCGACCAGCGGCTTGAAGCCGTCGTAGAGGTCGAGGATGTCCATGCCGTTGATGGACTTGCCCTCCATGCCGTAGGCGACCGCCTTCTTGGGCAGGTCGTCGGCCATCGTGGTGCCGCGCTCGATGGAGGTGCCCATGGAGTAGCGGTTGTTCTCGACGATGTAGATGACCGGCAGGCCGAGCACGCCGGCGAGGTTCATCGCCTCGTGCAGCGCGCCCTGGTTGAGCGCGCCGTCGCCGAGGTAGCACAGCGCGACGCGCTTCTTGTCGGTCTTCTTGAGGACCTCGCGCTCGTACTTCGCCGCGAAGGCGAGGCCGGCGCCGAGGGGCGTCTGAGCGCCGACGATGCCGTGGCCGCCGTAGTTGTGGTTGGGCTTGTCGAACATGTGCATCGACCCGCCCTTGCCCTTCGCGCAGCCGGTGATGCGACCGAACATCTCCGCCATGCAGGCCTTGGGGTCCATGCCGCGGGCCAGGGCGTGGCCGTGGTCGCGATAGGCGGTGATCATCGGGTCGTCGTGCTCGACGCAGGCGAGGGTGCCGACGGCGCAGGCCTCCTGCCCGGTGTAGACGTGGCAGAAGCCACCGATCATCGCGTTGGCGTAGGCCTGCATGGTGCGGACCTCGAACTCGCGGATGAGCGACATGCTGCGGAGCCAGCCGACGAGGGTGTCGTCGGCGAGGTCGTCGGAGAGGCGTTTGGACGCTTTCGTGGTCGTCGCCATGAAGCCTGCCTGATGCTGGAGGAGGGGCCGGGTCCGGCGCGCCCGGATAGCGCCCGGAAACCCAAAAGCGGCTGACACGGAGTCTAGAGAGCCCCCCACCGCGCGGCAATCGTCGGCGGGGATCGGATCAGACGCCGGCGCGTGCGGCGGCGTCGAGCATGATGCGCAGGTCGGCGGCGTCCACGCTGCCGTTGCCGTCGAGATCCGCCTGCGGGGCCTCGGCCCCGATCAGGCCAGTCATCAACTCGACATCGGTCGCGTCGATCAGCCCGTCGTCGTTCAGATCGAGATCACCCCACACATCGGGGTCGTTCGGCACGACGACCGCCGCGTTCTTCTGCGAACCGGACTGGGGCAGGTAGATGACGCCGAGCGTGCCGGACACGCCCGTGCCGACGGGCGCTGTAAAGCGGCCGACGCGGAGGTAGTACCGGGCGTCGCCGAACTTGGAGACGTTCTGCTCGACCTGGATGAAGTCGAATGACGTGGTGAACCACTCGGCGACCAGGCTCGCGCCCCAGTCGGGCTCCGGCGTGTTGCCGGGCGTGAAGATCGGCGGCGCGTTGGCCACGGTGACATAGGAATCAAAACGCGTGCACGGATCGACCGCGAGCGCGCCGGCGGAGGGCGGGCCGTTCGAGTTGAGGAAACCCTCAGCCTGGTAGAACGCGCCGCCCGAGACTCGGAGCCCGTCGGCGGCGGCGGAGCGGAGGACCGTCCCGCGCGCGTTGATCGGCGACTCGAACCCGATGTACAGATCTGCCGAGCGCTGGCCGGCAAGGGCGGTTGAACAATCCCCGGAGATCGGCACGGCGATCCAGCGGGCGACGATGTCGCCGGTAGTCGGGCTGTCAACGGAGGGCGTCCACGCGCCGAGCAGCAGGCCGAGGTCGGCGCCGTCGACACGGCCGTCGCCGTTGATATCTGAGAGCGGGTTGTCAGTGCCCCAGTCGCCGAGGAGGCGGCCGAGGTCGGCGCCATCGACCGCGCCGTCGCCGGACACGTCGCCGGGGAGCCGGGCGTCGATCGTCAGCGACGCGCGGAGCAGCACGCCGGCGGAGATCGCCGAAAGGACGGCGTCCGTGCGCTCGGTGAGGCGCGGATCGGTCGTGGCGATGACGGTGACGCTTCGCGCGCCCTCCGGGATGATCACACTCGAAGGGACGCGCAGCGCAGGGGTGTTGGGCAGCAGCGCGACCAGCACGCTCTCGGGCGCCTCCTGATCGAGCGAGACGGTCAGCACCACGCTCTTGCCGGCGAGGACCGACGGCGAGGAGAAGCCCAGTTCCGCGAGACGGGGCTGCACGGGCGCAGGCGACTCGTCCGTCGCCCACAGCGAAGGCGGGCTGATGATCGGCGCGACGGCCGGCGCAAGACCGGGCAGGCCGGTCTCCAGGTCGATGTAGGTGACGAGCACCTGGCCGCTGACGGCGGTCGGGTTGCCGGTGACGGTGAAGCGGCCGAGACGCAGGCGCGGCGATTCGCTGGAGAAGGGCCCCTGCTGCACCGGCGTGGAGACGCCCGGGGTCGTGCGCCCTGGCTCGATGTTGGTCGTGAAGATCGTTGTCGCCAACGCGCTGCCCCAGCCGTTGGGGTCGAGGGCGCCGGGGAACTGCGGCGTCGCGTTGCCGAGCGTCAGGAATGAGTCATAGGTGAGGCACGCGTTGGCGCTCACCGCGCCGGCGCTCGGGGCGGTGTTGCCGCCGCCGGCGACCTGCACGAAGCGCCCGCCGGTGACGTTCAGATTGAGCTGGCCGACCGCGAGGACGAGGATCGGCTTCGAAGCGCGGATCCAGAGGTCATTGGTGACCGTGCCGCGGAGTTCATCGCAGTGGCTGCTCGTGCGCGCGACGGGCGCCCACTCGGCGGTAAGCGTGATCGGCGTGGGGATCGGGGGCGGGGGCGTCGTGCCGCCGCCATTTCCTCCGCCGGTGTCGCCGCCGGTTCCTCCACCGGTGCTCCCGCCCGTGCCGCCGCCGGTGTTGCCACCACCGGTGTTCCCGCCGGTCGAGCCGCCGTTGTCGCCGGTCCCACCGCCACCGTTCGAACCGCCGTTGTTGCCGCCGGTTCCACCGCCGTTCGAGCCACCCGTCGAGCCGCCGGCTCCGATGCCAACGCCGACGACGGCCCCCATTGGAACACCGCCATCGGTGGTGTTGCGCCGCTCGTTCGATGCAGGCTCATCGCCGAAGCCTCGCTCGGCGGCGGCGGCCTCACTCTCCGCGGCGTTGGGCCGGCTGCCGGTCGGGCCGCCGCTGTCGGAGAGCCCGTCGCG
>JBICHM010000090.1:0-6556 GCA_043101835.1 Phycisphaerales bacterium
CGGGCAGATGCAGCTCACGGTCACCTTCGCCGTCGGCACCGATCTCGACATGGCGACCGTCCTCGTACAGAACCGCGTCTCGCTCGCCGAGGCCAAACTCCCCGAAGAGGTGCGCCGCCTCGGCATCAGCACCAAGAAAAAGTCGACCGAGATCACGCTGATGGTCTCGATCTACTCGCCCGACGAGTCGCTCAGCGAGCTCTTCCTCAACAACTACACCTCGCTCCGCGTCATCGACGAGATCAAGCGCATCAACGGCGTCGGCGACGTCACCCAGTTCGGCGCCGAGTACGGCATGCGCGTCTGGCTCGACCCAACCCTTCTGCGCGCGCGCGGGCTGACGGTCAACGATGTCGCCAACGCCATCCGCGAGCAGAACGTCCAGGTCGCCGCCGGACAGATCGGCGCCGAGCCCGCCCCCCCGGGCCAGGCCACGCAGCTGACCGTCAACGCGCGCGGCCGCCTCATCGAAGCCGACGAGTTCCGCGAGATCGTCGTCCGCGTCGGTGAGAACGGCGAACTCACGAAACTCGGCGACGTCGCGCGCGTCGAGCTCGGCCCTGACAACTTCACCTTTCTCTCCCGGTTCAACGGCTCGCCCGCCTCGACCTTCGCCGTCTACCAGCTCCCCGGCGCCAACGCGATCGAACTCGCCGACGGCGTCCGCGCCAAACTCGCCGAACTCAGCGAGGCCTTTCCGCCCGGCGTCGATTTCACCATCGGCTACGACGCCACGGAGGTCATCCGCGCCTCGATCCGCGAGGTCGTCGTCACCCTCTTCGTCGCGCTCCTGCTCGTCATCTTCACCGTCTACGTCTTCCTGCAGTCCTTCCGCGCGACGGTCATCCCGGCCGTCACCATCCCCGTCTCGCTCATCGGCACGCTCGCCGTCATGCTCGTGATGGGCTTCTCCATCAACCTGCTCACGCTCTTCGGCCTCGTGCTCGTGATCGGCATCGTCGTCGACGACGCGATCGTCGTCGTCGAGAACGTCACGCGGCACATCGACGAATCCGGCCTCTCGCCGAAGGACGCCGCGCTCAAGGCGATGGAGGAGGTCTCCGGACCCGTCATCGCCACCACGCTCGTCCTCCTCGCCGTCTTCGTGCCGACCGCCTTCATGCCCGGAATCTCCGGCCAGCTCTTCCGGCAGTTCGCGCTGACGATCGCCATCGCGACGATCTTCTCCTCGATCAACGCCCTGACGCTCAGCCCGGCGCTCGCCGCCATCCTGCTCCGCCCCACGCCGACGAAGGTCGCGCTGCCGTTCCGGATCTTCAACCGCGCCTTCGAAGCCTCGCGCAGGGGCGTCGATGGCGTGGTCGGGTCGCTCCTCCGGCGCGCCGCGATCGGCGTCATCCTCTACTCCGCGTTCATCACCGCCGCGGTCTTCGGATTCACGCGCCTCCCGACCGGCTTCGTGCCGCAGGAGGATGAAGGCTGGTCGTTCGTGAACCTCCAGCTTCCCGACGCCGCGTCACAGCAGCGCACCGACGCCGTCGCCTACCGGCTCGAAGAGGCCCTCGCCGACATCGACGGCGTGTCCGATGTCCTCACGATCGTCGGCTACTCGCTCTTCGACGCCGCCGCTTCGCCGAACACGGCCACCTTCTTTGTCATCTTTGATTCTTGGGACGACCGGTCTGCGCCCTCGCTCTCGCAGGACGCGCTGCTCGCCCAGCTGAATCAGCGCCTCGCAGGCATCCAGGAAGCCGCCGGCGCCGCCTTCGTGCAGCCGTCGCTCCCCGGCCTCGGCTCCTCCGGCGGCCTGGCGCTCCAACTCCAGGATCGGGGCGGCGTCGGCCTGCCCACCCTCCAGGAGATGGCCAACGAGATGATCGCCGACGGGACCGCCCAGTCCTCCCTCGACGCCGTCATCTCCACCTTCCGCGCCAACACCCCGCAGCTCTTCGTCGATATCGATCGCGAGCAGGTCAAGTCGCTGGGCATCCCGCTCCAGAGCGTCTTCGACGCCCTCCAGACGCAGCTCGGCTCGACCTACGTGAACGACTTCACCTACTTCGGTCGCCTCTTCAAGGTGCGCACTCAGGCCGAGGGCCGATTCCGCGCCCAGCCGTCGGACATCCTCAATCTCGAAGTCCGCACCGCGAATGGAGCAATGGCGCCCCTTGGCACCGTCCTCAGCGTCGAGGAGACCGTCGGCCCCCAGCTCGTCACGAGGCACAACGTCTACCCCTCGATCCGCGTCGTCGCGCGCACCGCGCCGGGCGTCAGCTCCGGCGAGGGCATCGCCGTGCTCGAATCGATGGCCGACCAGAAACTGCCGCCCAGCATGGGATTCGAGTGGATCGAGGTCGCCTTCCAGCAGAAGCAGGCCGGCGGCGCCATGCTCATCTTCGCGCTGGCCATCATCTTCGTGTACCTCGTCCTCGCTGCGCAGTACGAATCCTGGTCGATTCCGATCTCCGTCTGCCTGTCGGTGCCGACCGCGCTGCTCGGCGCCGTGGGCGCCCTCTTCATCGCCGGGCAGGACGTCAATCTCTACACTCAGATCGGCATCGTCCTGCTCATCGGCCTCGCGGCGAAGAGTTCGATCCTCATCGTTGAGTTCGCCAAGCAACTCCGCGAGGAGGGCAAGGCGCCCGCCGAAGCCGCCGCGATGGCCACCAGCCTCCGCTTCCGCGCGATCCTCATGACCGCCTTCTCCTTCATCCTCGGCGTCATCCCGCTCGTCATCGCCTCCGGCGCCGGCGCGCAGAGCCGGCGCGCCATCGGCACGACGGTCTTCGGCGGCATGACCGCCGCGACGATCCTCAGCGTCCTTTTCGTCCCCGTCCTTTATCTCGTCATCCAGCGCCTCAGCGAACTCGGCCGGAAGCGCCCCGCCACCGCGCCCGCTCCCGACCCTGACGGCGCACTCGACTCCGGCACGGAATCCGCCTGATGCTTCGAACGCTTCTCGTCTCCCTGGCCATCGCCGCCGGCGCGCACGCCCAACCCGCCGATCTCCTGACCGCCGCCGAACGCAGCGACTACACCGAGACGATGCGCTACGACGAGGTCGTCGCCCTCCTCGAGGGCGTCGAGTCGCGCACCGATATTGCCCGCCTCATCTCCATGGGGCGCACGAGCGAGGGGCGGCCGATCCCCCTCATGGTCCTCGCCGATCCGCCCGTCGCGACGCCCACCGAGGCGCACGCCAGCGGCAAGCTCGTCCTCTTCGCCTTCGGCAACATCCACGCCGGCGAGGTCTGTGGCAAAGAAGCGCTTTCCATGCTTGCGCGCGACATCGCGCTGAACTCCGACGCGCCTGAGCACCGCGCGCTCCTCGACCGCGCCGTCCTCCTCATCGCGCCCATCTACAACGCCGACGGCAACGAGCGCATGGCGCCCGGCAACCGACCCGGCCAGAACGGGCCCAACGAGATGGGCCAGCGCCCCAATGCGCAGGGCCTCGATCTCAACCGCGATCACATCAAGCTCGAGAGTCCCGAGGCCCGCGCCATGGCCGGCCTCATCACGGCGTGGAACCCGCACCTGGTCATCGACACCCATACGACCAACGGCTCCTGGCACCGCCTCACACTCACCTACGAGACGCCGCTCAATCCCTCGGCACACCCCGCGCCGATCAACTTCCTGCGCGACGGCCTCCTGCCGCGCGTGCGCGGTCGGGTGCTCGCCTCCACCGGCTACGACACCTTCTACTACGGCAACTTCAATCGCGAGCGCACCGCCTGGTACACCTATGACGCACGCCCGCGATTCAACAGCTCGTACATCGGGCTGCGCGGGCGCGCCGCCATCCTCACCGAGGCCTACTCGTACGCGCCCTACAAGGACCGCGTGCTCTGCACGCTCGCCTTCGTGCGCGAGTCGCTCCTCGACGCCGTCGCCAACGAGCGCGACCTCCGTGCCGCCATCGACGCCGCCGAACGCGACACCATCGCCGCCGGACGCACGATGGCCGACCGCGACGACCTCGTCGGCCTGCGCCACGAGTTCGACGCCTTCCCCGACCCCGTCACCATCCCCGGCTGGGTGGAGGCGCCAACCGAATCGGGCCGCCCCCGCGCCACCGACGAGCCCCTCGATCGCGAGGTCACGCACTACGGCCGATTCCGCGCCACGCGCAGCGTCGTCCGGCCGCTCGGCTACCTCATTCCCGTCAGTGAACGCGCCGTCCTCGACAAACTCCGCCAGCACGGCGTCCGCATCGACCGTGCGCCCGATCGCCCGCTCGAAGTCGAGACCGCCACCATCGTCGACATCGAGCGCGCCGAGCGCATCTTCCAGGGCCACAACCTCGTGCTCCTTGAAACCGAGCGCTCGCGCGGCGCCCTCCGCCCCGGCGCCGACTGGCGCTTCGTCTCAACCGCCCAGCCCCTCGGCAACCTCATCGTCTACATGCTCGAGGCCGAATCGGAAGACGGCCTCGCCGCCTGGAACTTCCTCGACGACTCCCTCGCCATCGACGCCCCGTACCCCATCCGGCGCGTCGTCGGCGGGCTCGACTGAACCCGGCCAAGGGAAATACCCGGGAAATCCCCGATTGGCCATGCGCGCCCGAGGCGGATGTCGTTTCCATGGCGTCGGGCCCGGTCGGTGCGCCCACCGGGATCGCTGACGAAGTGCGTTTCCCCGCGCAGAATGGGGGGACGCCGACCGGGAGGGCCCATGGCCGAACGACTCACCAGACAAGCCGAGCGCCTCTACGAGCAGGCCTCGCGCATGGGCGAGTCCGAGGCCGCAGCGTTCCTCCAGCGCGAGGCCCCCGACACCGCGGTCCGACAGCAGGTCGAGACCCTCCTCGAAGAGCGCCGGCGCCTCGTCTCGAGCATCTCACCGACCGACATCGGCCAGCGCGTCGCCCAGGCCGCCGCAGGCGCCCTCCACGCCGCCCGCCCGCCCGAGCGCATCGGCCCCTTCAAGATCCTCGAGCGCCTTGGCGAAGGCGGCATGGGCGTCGTCTACCTCGCCGAGCAGACCGAGCCCGTCCGCCGGCGCGTCGCCCTCAAACGCATCAAACCCGGCCTCGACAGCGAACAGGTCATCGCGCGCTTCGAACTCGAGCGCCAGGCCCTCGCGATGATGGACCATCCCGGCATCGCGCAGGTCTTCGACGCCGATGAGGACGAGAACGGCCTCCCGTACTTCGTCATGGAGTACGTGCCCGGGGTCCCGATCACCGACTTCTGCGTGCGCGAGCGCCTCGGCGCCACCGAGCGACTCCGCATCTTTCTGCAGGTCTGCGAAGCCGTGCACCACGCGCACCAGCGCGCCATCATGCACCGCGACCTCAAGCCCTCCAACATCCTCGTAATGATGCAGGACGGCCGTCCCCAGCCGAAGATCATCGACTTCGGCGTCGCCAAGGCCGTCTCCGCGCCCCTCACGGAGCGCACCGTCTTCACCGAGGCAGGTCAGCTCATCGGCACCCCCGAATACATGAGCCCCGAGCAGGCCGAGATGACCGGCCTCAACGTCGACATCCGCACCGACATCTACTCCCTCGGCGTCGTCCTCTACGAACTCCTCGCCGGCGCCCCGCCCTTCGATGCGCGCTCCCTCCGCTCCGCCGGGTACGACGAGGTCCGGCGCATCATCCGCGAGGTCGACCCGCCCAAGCCCAGCACGCGCGCCAGCGAAGTCAGCGCCGCCCCGCGACAGACGCGCACGCGTCACGCCGACCCCACCACGCTCTCCCGGCAGATCCGCGGCGACCTCGACTGGATCGTCATGAAGGCGATCGAGAAGGACCGCACCCGCCGGTACGACTCCGCCAGCGCCTTCGCCGACGACATCCAGCGCCACCTCCGCCACGAGCCCGTCTCCGCCGGACCGCCGAGCGCCACCTACCGCGCGCGGAAGTTCGTCCGCCGGAACCGCGCGCTCGTCACCGGCGTGGGCGCCGTCTCGATCGCCATCGTTCTTGGCCTCGCCGGCACCACCTGGCAAGCGCAGGCCGCCGAGCGCGCCCGCGACCGCGCCGCCGTCCGCGACGAGGCCGGCCGGGCCCTCGCCCGCGCCATGCTCGGTGATATCTCCGGTGAGATCACGCGACTCGCCGGCGCCACGCGCGCACGCGAACTCCTCGCCACCGCGGCGCTCGACTACCTCGACGGCCTCGCCGCCGAGGCCGATGGCGACCCCGCCATCCTCCGCCAGCGCCTCGTAGCGCCAGGTATCCGTGGTCGACGCCCAGCGGAGGCGGCAGGCGTCCTCGGCGACCTGGCGGGCGCGGGCGTGCAGGGCGGGGTCCTCGAGATACTTGCCGCACAGCGCGAGCTGGCGCGCCGAATGCTCGGCGTCGGCGGCCTCGTGCTCGACGAAGAAGGCGATCTCCCTGGCGTCGCGGGCGTAGCCGTAGTGCCTGGCGAAGGCGGGGATGGTGACCTCGGCGTTGAGCTCCGGCTGCTGGCCCTCCTGGGTCGCGAACATGGCGAGCGCGACGCCGACCGGCTCGGTCGCGCAGACGTGGCGGAAATGGAGGCTTCGCGCCCACCATGCCGGCGTCGGCGCCACCGCTTGCATCTCGTCGGGCGTGAGCCCGGCGGCGGCGCAGAAGTCGGAGATCATCTCGCCGTGATTGTGC